>DATKHW010000483.1:0-6926 GCA_035546275.1 Gemmataceae bacterium | reverse complement strand
CTCGAATACCTCCACCGGCGGCGGACGGCGGAGGAGATCGCGCAGGAGTTCAATACGTTGACTCTGGAGGAGGTGTACGCCACGATCCTGTACTACCTGCACAACAAGGAGGCGGTGGAGAAGTACCTGGCGGACTACCTGGAATACGGCCGGCGGTCGCGGGAGGAAGCGAGGCGAAAGGACCCGGAGTTCTACGAGCGGATGCGGCGTGCCAAGGAGGAGTTGCAGGCGCAGCAGGATGTGCAGCCATGACTGGGCGGTACTTGCTGGACGAACATTTGCCTGTCTGGTGGCCGCGAGCCATCGTCAAACGCCACCCAAGCCTGACGGTCTGGTGCATAGGCGATGTCGGGGTGCCACCGCGCGGGACGGCAGACCCTTTGATTCTGGAATGGTGCGAAGTCAACGGCTTTTTGCTCGTAACGGACAACCGGGCCTCGCTGCCGGGACATCTTGCGGACCACCTCGCCCGCGGTCGCCACGTTGCCGGCATCCTGACGATTCACCGCACCATTCCGATCCGCGTTTTGGCCGATGACCTCGCCACACTCGCCGGGGCCGGGCTCCCGGGCGACTTCGACGACCAGATCCGGCACCTGCCGCTCTGACCAATCCGTTCCAGAAAGACGCTACTCCCACGGTCGCTCGCTGAAAAAGACTTGCTCATCCTGGCGGCACGCCGCCACGCGGGCCTTTCGTTCTGCGAAGATGTGATCGCGTAGTAGGCAGAAGGCTTCCACTGACTGTGGGCACACCGTCAACGCAAGCGCCTTGTAACGGTTGTCGAACCCATTACAAGCCGAGCATGCCAAAACTTTGTTGATGCAGTCCTCCGCCCATTCATCCGGCAGGGCGACGCTCTTGCAGAAGCTTTTGGGGACAACATGGTCAAGCGCCATCTGAAGCCAGTTCTCGAAGGACGCCACGAGATCGAAACCGCAGTAAGCGCACGTCGTTTGCTTTGTCACGCGCATGAACAGGAGACCATAACCGTGCCGACAGTTGGAACCGACTGCGCGGCGCAGTAGAAGCCTTCCCTGCTGAGGATAGGAATCGAAGGGCATCATCTTGCTCGCTCCAACGGCCATCGCCACATGGTTGGCTTCACCCGCTGACAGTACACCTGATAAACGCCGCGTCAAGCATAAAGCATGGTTTGACCCCATGAGCTTCAAGAATGCTGATCCCGCTGCGCCTCGAAGCGATTTGATCCATTCTGTTTCCTGTAACAGGCGTGCATCAAGTGCTTCTGCCGGAGGCCGCCAAGACAATCCGCGCACACGCCTCCGCGTCCGAAAGCGGGTCATGGTGCCGCAGCGGGATGCCGAGCCGCCGGCACACGTCCGGCAGCTTGGTCGGCCGCAGCCCCCAGGCGTCGCGGGCCAGTCTCATGCTGCACTCGAAGCGCAGGTCGGGGACCGGAAGCCCCGCCCGCTCGCAGCACGCCTTCAGCACGGAGCGGTCGAACGCGGCGTTGTGGGCCGCCAGGAAATCGGCGCCGCCGAGGTGCTCTCGCAGCCGCGGCCACAGCTCGGCGAACGTCGGTTGCTGCGCGACGTGCGCCCATGTGATGCCATGAACATAGGTGAAGGCGGACGTGCGTCGCGGCGGCCGGATCAGGAAGTGAGCGCGATGCACGATCTCCGCGCCGGCCACGCGGACCAGGCCGACGGCACAGGCGCTGTCGTTGCCGCGGTCGGCCGTCTCGAAGTCGATGGCGACGAAGCAGGGCGGGCCGGCCTGCGGTCGGGGAAGCGGCGACGGCTGCATGAGACGCCCTCGGATGGCGACGGCTCCGGTGTGGGTGTACCGTAACGCGGCCGGCCGAACGCGGCAACCGGCGCGGACGGCACGAACGGCCCGTCCTCGGTACAATACAGGATCGGCGGTGGCGAACCCGCCGTGGCGGCCGGCTGTCCGTGGAGGCATGAGCGACGCAGGCATGATGGATGCACACACCCTGGAATTGCTGGAATTCGGCAAGGTGCGCGAGCTGCTGGCCGGCTATGCCGCGAGTTCGCTCGGCAAGGAGCTGGCCCGCGGCCTGGAGCCGTCCGCCGACGCCGACGCCGTCCGCGCCGAGCTGGCCCTCGTCTCCGAAATGGTGGGCGCCCTCAGCACCGGCCAGGCCCCGCCGTTCGGCGGACTGCACGACGTGCGCCTCGTGGTCCGCCGCGCCGCCATCGGCGCCCAGTTGACGATTGAACAGCTCCTCGAAGTCGCCGATACGCTCGGCTGCACGGGTAACATCTACCGCTACCGCTATCGGCTGAGCGAGCGACATCAGGGATTGCTTGAATTGCTCGCCCCCGTGGAGGACTTGGGGCCGGTCGCCAAGACGATCAGCGGCTGCATCGACGGCCGCGGCCACGTCCTCGACATGGCCAGCCCCGAACTCGCCCAGATCCGTCAGAAGATCGCCGACGTGGACGATCGCGTCCAGCACGTCATTCGCCGGCTGCTTCACGACCCGAAGCTCCGCGAAATCCTCCGCTACCCCAATGCCACCGTCAGCGGCGACCACTACGTCCTGCCCGTCGCCGTCAACCACCGCCAAAAAATCCAGGGCGTCGTCCACCGCACCAGTGCCACCGGCGAAACGGTGTTCATCGAGCCGGCCGGCGTGGCGCGCCTCAGTTCCGAGCGGGCCGTCCTCAAGGGCGACGAGGACCGCGAGATCCGCCGCATTCTGCGGCGGCTAAGCGCCGAGGTCGGCCGCGTCGCCAGGCCGCTGGTCTTCGCCATCGACATCCTGGCCCGGCTCGACCTCATCACAGCCAAAGCCCGTTTCAGCCGCGACTTCGACATGTACGCCCCCGACATTAACACCGAGGGCCGGCTGTGGCTGCGGCAGGCGCGGCATCCGCTGCTGATCCATTTGTTCAACGAGGCGAGCGGCCGGCGTGAGCCGGCTGATGGCGTCTCGAATCAGCCGACTGACGTCGGCCGCTCGCCGGAGAAAACCGTCGTCCCCATCGACATCCGCCTCGGCTTCGGTTTCAATCTGCTCATCATTACGGGGCCGAACACGGGCGGCAAAACGGTCTGCCTCAAGACGGCCGGGCTGCTCTGTCTCATGGCTCAATCGGGGATGCACATCCCGGCTGGCGAGGGAAGCAACGTCCTGATCTTCCGCCGCATCCTGGCCGACATCGGCGACGAGCAGAGTTTGGAGCAGTCGCTCAGCACGTTCAGTTCACACATGTCGCGGATCGCCTTCATCCTGAATGAGGCGGATGCGCACAGCCTCGTGCTGCTAGATGAGCTGGGCGCCGGCACCGACCCGACGGAAGGGGCGGCGCTCGGCCGGGCCATCCTCGACGGCCTGGACCAGCGCGGCTGCCGAGCGATGGTCACGACGCATTTGGGCGACCTGAAAACATATGCATTCCACAATGAGCGTGCGGAGAACGGCGCCGTCGAGTTCGACGTGGAGACGCTGCGACCGACGTATCGGCTGCACATTGGCCAGTACGGCATGAGCAACGCCCTGCAAATCGCGCGGCGACTGAAGCTGCCGCGCGACCTGCTGAAGCGGGCCCACCGTTATCTGCGTCGAAGGCAGAAGCGCGCTCCCGAGATGGCCCAGCTGCAACGGCTGCGCGAGGAAACGGAGAGGGCCCGCGAGGAGGCCCTGGCGGCGCAGCATGAGGCGGAACAGCAGCGCGAGGAGCTGCATAAGGAGACCGAGCGGCTGACGCGCGAGGCGGCCGAGGCGGCGGCGCTGCGCGAGGCGCGACTGCGATTGCAGCCCGGCGATCCCGTCAAGGTGCCGCGCTTCGACAAACCGGGCCGCATCGTCCGCGTGGACCACAAGCGCAACCTGGCCGTGGTCAGCGTCGGCCTCGGTCAGTGGGAAGTGCCGCTGGACGACGTCTTCCCGGCGGAGAAATGAGCGCCGTCTGCGTCGCCGGACGGGCCGGGCGGGTGGGGATTGCCGGTCAGGCCGGACTGTCGCTGCGCCCTTTTCAATTCTTGCAGCTCTCGCCTGTTCCGAAGGCTCAGCACGAACGCCGCCAGGCCGAACAAGAGGCCGAGGCCTGCCGCAATTTCCTTGTAAGGGACCTCGAAAGGATGTTCGATCAACGGCTTCGCCGGAGACGGGGCGGCCGCGGATGGATTCGTGGGCGGCGGTTGCGGCAAGGTTCCTGCGGGGTAATGGGCGGAAACTGCAACAAGGGGCCCCTGTACCTGTGGTGCGTCCAGGAGACCCCACGTGCTCGCGGCCGATACCAGAAGCTCCTCCGGCGGCGAGGCGGCGGCCCCGGTGGGATTCGCGGGCTTCGTGGGCGGTGGTTTCGGCAGCGCCGACGCCGGGATCACGAATTCCGCTCGGTGCCCCGCTCCCGCCGACACCACGACCCGGAGGTCCTCGGCTGCCTGCGGAGCGAAAACAAAGATCCCATTGCCGTCCACGGCCGAGTCGATAAGCACGTCCCTATTCGCGCGGAACACCTGGATCTTGGCCCCCGCCGGCGCATTGCCGCCCTCCGAAAACCAGCTCTCGACCTGAACCTGACCATCCGGTCGCACGCGATAATCGGCTTCGAGTCGATGCGCCTGAGCCGGCGTCGCCGTCCACAGCACGCCGAGCACCGCCAGCAGGAGCAGGGCAGGGGGGGGCAAGGTGACGCCGGCCGGCGACGCCGGTTTTGGCGCGGCCGACATCACGCCCGTCGGCGCTGCATTCGTAACGACGCCGTTGGCCGGCGTCGCCGCGGCCGGGGACAGCCGGCGCCCAAGCTCGCCGCCGGATAGTCCAGGGAGCATCTCCGGTTTGACGCGAGCCAGGAATGCAACCGCGCAGCCGAGGACTACGCCTTCGACGGCGGCGATCGGCATGTGAGCAACGAACACCGTCAGCACCGTCGTGTGCCAGTCATCCGTGCTGCCCCAGAGCAGAACGGCGCCGGCCAGGACGAGCGTAGCGAGCGTCGCCGCCATGCCGGTCAGGAACCCTGCGGTGAACTCCGGGGGATGGCGGAGGCGCCTTTCCAGCACGGCCGCGCCCACGCCCAGCAGACCGACCGCGACGAGGACGAACGGGTTGAAAGGGACGGCGAGCGCCCCAACGGCGGCGGTCCAAAACGTCCCGTTGTACAGTCCCGTATTGCGAGCGAGCACCAGCACGGCCAGGCTGTAGACCACGCAGAGCGTCCAGGCCGCGACGGCCGCGGCGACCATCACACTGCGCACCCAGGGCCGGCGCGCAGCGCGGAGCAACACGGGGAACTGCCAGGCGGCGCCCAGCGCGGGCAGTCCCATGGTGCAGGTGTTGACGCCGATGGTAGTGAGGCCCCCGTGGGCGAAGAGAGCGAATTGCAGCGTGATGCCGATCAGCACGGCCAGGACTGCGCGACGGCCCAGCACGACGCCAAGCAGGCCGTTGAGCAGCAGGTGGACGCTAGTCGGGCCAATGGGGACGTGGATCAGCGAGGCGACGAAGAATGCGGCCGTCATCAGTGCGATGCGCGGAATCTCCTCGTCACGCACCCGGATCATGGCGAAGGCGGCCAGCAGCCCGGCCAGCGCGAAGCCGCCGGCCAGCCACGGCAATGTAAGATATCCTTCCGAGATATGGATCGCCAGGATCGGATGCATCGGAATCTGGCCCACGATCATGAATCGTCTCCCGAGCCGGCCTTACTTGTCCGTGATCTTCTCATCGACATGGACCCAGAAGATGCTGCGTTCGCGGACGGGATAGCTCTTGCCGTTATGATCCAGCGACCGCAAAGGCTTCCGCACCGCGGCCAGGCACCACCAGCCGGCATCGGTCAGGGTGGCCGTGACGACGCCGTTGGGGTCGGTCTTCGCTGTGCGTGTGCAGAACTCGTCAGGCGGGATCGTTTTGGGCGGCTGCGGATGGTAATGCTCGATTTCAACCAGTTGGTCGGCGTTCGGCAGCTTCGTCGGGAACAGTGCACTCGGCTGAAGCCGCGCTTGAAATACCATACCTGGTTCCAGCCCGTAGGGCCGCGTCAGCGGCGTCAGGTCGAAGGCTCCCGGCATCGCGTCCCAGCCCTTTTGCGCCTGGACGTGCAGAACCACCGCGACGCCGTCTTGCAGGAATTCGGCGTCTTCTTCCATCCAGATAGGCGGCGTGTACAGCAGGAACACGTAATCCCCGCGCTGGTCCGGCGTGAAGCGGAACTGGTACGCCGTCACCGTCTTGCCTTCCCCGGCGGGGGCGGTGGTCTTTTCGAGCGTCTTCGTCAGGTCGGTCGTCTTGCCGTCCGGCGCGATGACCCTCACCGCGTCCGGCGGCGGGGCGTCGAATAGCTGATGTTCGTAGGGATGGCCCCACTGGTAGAGGAAGACGACTTCCTCGCCCTTCTTTGCGGCGGGCTTGTCGGGCAGGAGCATGTTGAAGTGGGCCGACGCCGGTGCAGCGAGAGCCGCCAGCGCGGCCAGGGTCAGGCCGATTATCTTTTTCATTCTCGCCTTCCTTCGCATGGAAACGAATTGCAGCGGTTCCTTTCCTTTCATCATACGATTTTGCGAAAGATCATACCACGGCAGGCGGCGGTGCAAAGGGGCGGTGCAAGGGCCGGGTCTGGTAGGGTATAGCGATTTGTGGTAGTGTTCCCTCCAGCAACGCGGCAATCGGACGGAGGCGACAATGGTTCAGCCGCCCAGGGCGATTGGTCTGTTCCTGTGCGATCAGGTGATTATCGAGCGCGGCACGCAGAAGGCCTCCCTGATCGGCTGCTTCGCCGGCAGGGCGGTAACTGCGTTTCCATCCGAACCGCAGAAGTTCGACGTGTTTGCAGCGCTCACCGATGGGCTGGGGGATGTTACAATAGACCTGACGGCGACGCACCTGGAGACGGACCAGGAAGTCTATGCACGCCGATTTCCGGGTTCTTCCGCACTCTTGGTGCAGCTGCTCTATAATGGAGGCATCCACACATCTTTATAACTTC
>DATKHW010000482.1:0-6870 GCA_035546275.1 Gemmataceae bacterium | reverse complement strand
AACGCCTGGTTCAGCAACCGGGCAGGTTCCGCACAGACGCGGGCGGCCTCGGCGGGCTCCAGCCGCCCCGCTGCCGCCGCCAGGCCCTCGGCCAAATACTGGAGGGCATAGGGATCCTTCTCCTGGGCCAACGCCTGATTGAGAACCCGGGCGGCTTCGCCATACACGCGGGCGGCCTCGGCGGGCTCCAGCCGCCCCGCCAACGCCGCCAGACCCGCGGCCAACTGCGCACGGGCTTGGTCATTCTTCTCTTGGGCCAACTCCTGACTCAGCAACCTGGCCGCGTTCGCACAAACGCGGGCGGCCTCGGCGGGCTCCAGCCGCCCCGCCGCCGCCGCCAGGCCCGCGGCCAACTCCTCGCGGGCAGTGGCATCCTTCTCCTGGGCCAGCGCCTGGTTCAGCAACCGAGCGGCCTCGGCGGGCTCCAGCCGCCCCGCCAACGCCGCCAGGCCCGCGGCCAACTGCCAGCGCGTCCCGTGCCATACGTTCTCGGCTTCCGTCTCCTGGGCCCGCGCCTGATTCAGCAACCGAGCGGCCTCGGCGGGCTCCAGCCGCCCCGCCAACGCCGCCAGGCCCGCGGCCAACTGCCCGCGGACCCAGGCATTCTGCTCCTGGGCCAACGCCTGATTGAGAACCCGGGCGGCTTCGCCACACACGCGGGCGGCTTCGGCGGGTTCAAGCCGCCCCGCCGCCGCCGCCAGACCCTCGGCCAACTGCTCGCGGGCCATGGCATCCTTCTCCTGGGCCAACGCCTGGTTCAGCAACCGGACGGCGTCATCCGCCGCCAACTCGTCCGCGTGTGCGAGCAAGTACGCTCGCCCCGTGTCCCGAAGCTGGGAATTCTCCTCGGCGGCCCATCTCTGACTGAGGACCTCCGCGCTCGCTCGCTGGATCGGCGATCCTCGTTCCGACAGTTCCAGGCCAATCCAGGCGATTTCGCCGCGCAGTTGCAAGGGCCTGTCCGGGTCCCGCATGGCTTCGGCCAGCAGCTGTTCCGCGCGCTCGCGCCGTTGCGAATCCAGCCCGACGGCCGCGTGGACGAACCACGGCGCCCGGACTTGCAACTGGCTCGCCGTGCCCTCCGTGCGCAGCGCTTCCTCGAGAAAGCGAAATCGCAACCGCTCGTTGCCGGTGCCGGCCAGTCGCCAGGCCGCCTCGACTTCCGGCTGGCTAAGCGTTTCCGCGCCTTTCGGGTCCAGCGGCCCAATCAGGCCAAGCGCCACCTCTTTCTCCAGACCGTCCTCCGCGGTCTGGGCGCGTTCGCGTTCGGCCTTTTCACCCAAAGCTCGATCATTGGCCTCGACAGCGGAGCGGTTGGCCTTGATGGCGAAGTAGGTCGAGATCACGATCCCGGCCAGCAGCGCCGCGGCCACCGCCCCCATCAGCCCGGCCACCACCGGGTTGCGGCGGCACCAGCGCGCGAAACGCCCCACCGATCCCACCGGCCGCGCCAGGATAGGCTCCCCGCGAAGCCACCGCTCCAGGTCGTCCGCCAGAGCCGCCGCCGATTCGTAACGCTTCCCCGGCTCCTTCTGCAAACATTTCAGGCAGATGGTTTCCAGGTCGAGATCGACCCGCGCGTTCAGCGAACGCGGCCGGGCCGGCTCCCGCTCCAGGACCTGCATCAGCGTGTCCAGCGGCGTGTCGGCCCGGAACGGCGGACGCCCCGTCAGCATCTCGTACAGGATGGCGCCCAGGCTGTAGACGTCGGCCCGCGTCGTCAGGCCGCCGCCGGCCGGGTCGCGGCGCGGGGCCGCTTGCTCCGGCGCCATGTAGCTGGGCGTGCCGACCACCGCCCCCGACGGGGACAGCGTCGCCTCCGCCTGCACGCGCTTGGCCAAGCCGAAGTCCGTCAGGTGCGGCCGGCCCTGCGCGTCAAGGAGGATATTGGCCGGCTTGAGGTCGCGGTGCAGGATGCCCCGCTGGTGCGCGTAGTGGACCGCCCGCGTCACCGTCGCCAGCAGACCGACCGCGGCGCGCAGGTCGCCGGGCGGCCGGTGGGCCAGCGACTCGCCCTCGACGAAGCGCATGGCGTAGTACTGCTGGCCCTCGTGCTCGCCGACCTCGTAGATGGGCACGATGTGCGGGTGGTCGAGGTTGCCCGCCGCCTCGGCCTCCAGGCGGAAGCGGGCCACGTCGCGCGGCGTGGCCAGCACCCCTTGCAGGATCATCTTGAGCGCCACGACGCGGTTGAGGCTTGTCTGCCGGGCCTTGTAGACGACGCCCATGCCGCCGCGCGCGATCTCCTCCAACAGCTCGTAGTCGCCGAAGTACCGGACGCGGGGCAGGTCGGCGGGCTGCTCCGTGCCTCCGGTAGTGCGATCCGGGTCGCCGGACAGGCGCAGCTCGCCGGCCTGGCGGTCGAGGCGGTCGTAGTCGGCGAGGAAGGCGCGCAGGCGCTCGGCCAGCTCGGGATGGCGGGCCAGCAGCGCGGGGCGGTCGGGGACGGCGCCGGCCTCGACCTGCTGCAGGTACTCGGCGATGACGGCGTCGAGCGGGTCGGGCCGCGAACCGCTGGGCTGGTCGGGGGCGCTCATGGGTCTACTCCGAGGGCGATAGCCGATGTCGCAGAACTTCCAGGCCGCGCCGCAGCAGCGAGGCGACCGACGGGACCGTCTTGCCGAGATGGTCGGCGATCTGCTGGAGCGTCTGGCCGCGGCAGTGCTTGAGGATAACGACCTCGCGCATCGGCTCCGGCAGGTCGGCCAGGGCGTCGGCGAGGCGGAGCAATTCCTCGTTGCGGGCGGCGGCCAGGCTCGGCGAGGTCTGGTCCGCGGCCAGCCACCCCGCCAGCCCGCTCGACGAACGGTCCAGGTCGGCCTCCAACGAGCGCTCCAGGTTCACGTCGCGGCGGTCGCGGTGGTAGTGCTTCACGGTGTCGGCCAAAGTCCGGGCCAGGATCTTGCGCAGCCAGGCCGCCAGGGCCTCGGGCGACTGGGCCCGCACCTCGGGCAGCGCCGCGCAGGCGCGCAGCAGCGTCTGCTGCACCAGGTCCGCCGGGTCGAGCTTGCCGCGCAGCCCGGAATCCAGGTGCACGCGGGCCAGCACCTCCAGGTAGCGGCGGAACGGCTCCAAGGCCTCGGCATTGGTCGGGGACATTGCTCCTACCGGGAATAGACGACATCCGCGCGCCGAGGCGCCATGCAAAAGGGCCGACGGCCGAACCGGCGTTCGGGGCAAGAGCTAGTGTAACCGCTCACGGGTCGGGAGACTTTGCTTTCAGAGAGCGATCCACCGCGATGGGCCGTGCGACTCTGGACCGCCGGCAGCATGGCGGTAAGAAATGCAAAACGCCGGCGAGGGAACGATCTCCCCTCGCCGGCGCTTCGTGATTCCACTCGAAATCGTATCAGACGTCCGCCGTCAGGTCGCCGGCGACCTTGGCCAGCGCTTCGTGGGTGAGCGGGAAGGCGATCTGCTGGCGCATCCCGCCGGTGGTGGAGGCCTGGTAGCGGTGAACGCCCGCGTCGCCGCCGGTCTTCAGCTCCACTTCGTAGTAATACAGGTCGTCGCCGCGCTTCTGCGGCGCGGTGCTGCGGAGCAGGGCCGCGTCGCGCCCGGCGTCCACCTCGATCAGCCGCAACGGCTCCAGCAACCCGGTGACGCGGGCGGCCGTCCGTTCGGCGCGGGTCTTCAGGTCGGTCGTGAGCGCGGCCCCGGTTCGGGTCAGCTTCAGCTCCTCCACCTGGCAGCCGACGCGGTCGGCGTGCTCCGCCTTGACCTCGGCGGTCCAGCCGCTCTCCGGATGGGGGAGGGCGAGGGTTTGCGGCCCATTATCGAATCGCCATTCAGCGAGTTTTTGCAGGAGCGCTTCTTCGAGGGTCATCGATTTCTCCTCCGGTTTTGATGGCGTGGTCCGTGCCGTCGAACGACAACATCGTCGGCTTGCCGTCGACGAGCGTTTGCAGGTGGACCGGGCGGCTCCAGATGAACTGGAGGTTGGCCAGCACGTCGGCCGCCTGATCCAGGCGGAGGTCCACCCCATTGTGCTGGTGCCGCAGGAGCAGCTCGCCGCGGTTGCGGTAGTTGCCGTCTACTACATAAATCCACGGTTTTCCGAAGTTCGTCAAGCCGAACAGCAACCGTTGCTTGATTTTCTCGAACTCGCGCGACTCAATTATATACTGCCCGGCCTGCTCCTGATACGCGTAGCTGAAAAAACCGTGCCGAACGCAGAATTCCGGCGTCAGAAAGGTGTCGATGAAGGTGATGTCGTTGTGGACGCGGCGGACCTCAAAGATTTTCTGTCTTCCCAGGCCGAGCTTTTTGTCCCAGTTTCGCCGTTCATCGAGGTCGGTGCAGTCGTCGTATTCCTTGCCGAATCGGCCGGTGTTCCAGCGCTCCTCGATGTCGCGCAGCAGCTCGATGCCGAGCTTGTAGGGATTGATGCGCGTGCGCTGCATGGCCATGGTGCCGGAGTGGTGGTCGGCGAAGTCGATCACCTCGGAGGGGTGCATGGCCTTCTGGGTCATGATGGTGGAATGCCAGTAGCTGTTGTGGTTGATGAAGCCTTGGGCGGCGTAGCGGTGCGTGCCCTCCACGGAGACGTCGTACACGTCGGCCCGGCCGCGCTCGACGGAGACGATTTCGTCGACCCAGGGCTGCTTATTGAACCATCTCCTCTGTTCCACATACTCGCGCAGGGCGGCCTGCTTGCGCTCCAGGCCGAAACCGATTTCGTCGAGGAAGACGGCGGCGGACTTACCCAGGGTTTGAACATGCCAGCACTCGTCCTTGTGCGGCACTCGCGTGGAAAGAATGCCGAAATTCAGCAGCAGAAGCTGGACCGTCTTGCTCATCTCCACGCTGGACGTGGACAGGATGACGCCCGCCTTGCCGGCATAGCCGTCACAGTCGTAGAGGGCGCGGAAGAAGGCGGCCACGACCGACTTCGGCGACCGCAGAATGGCGTCCGGCACTACCTTGAGTCGGGCGCAGACGCCGGTTTTCATCCCCAGGTGTTTGAGGAAGTCGGCGACATGGCCCGAGCTGAACAGGACGCGCCATTTCGTCTTGTCCCACTTCTTGCGCGGCGCGATTCCGAACAATTCCTCCGTCAGTTGGGCGAAGTGGTCCGCCTGCGATTCATCGCCGGTGGTCAGGCCGATGACGCGCTTGACCTCGCTGATGTGGCCGTCGCCGGTGAGATAGCCGAGGAATGCGGCCAGCCGCTCATCGACGACTTCCGGGATGCGCACCGTCTGCCGCTTGTTGTGCATGACAGTCGCCGTGGCCAGGCCGGCGTCATAGCGGGCCACGGCTTCGGCCAGGCCCGCGTGTTCGCGCGCCCGGACTCCCCGGCGATAGCGCATGACCGTTTCGATATCGACCCCTACCGCCTCCGCGGCGTCGGTCAGCGTGAAGCGTCGCTCGGGCTTCCAGTTCAGAGTCACGGGCTTTTCGGCCCAGACGTTCGGCCCGGCCCCGATGCGCACCCGGTCGCCGACGGCGATTTCGTCCAACCGCCGCCAGGTCCCGTCTGGAAGCTGGATGCGGTGCGTCACGGAACCTTTTAGTTCCAGGCCGCGGCGCGTCCGAATGCTTACCGTCTCGCGGTCCTCGAATTTCGCCCAGTCGCAGACGCACCGCACGGATTCGCCGTCGCCGACCTGCACCGGCAGCCGTCGTTCGACCAACTCCCCCATGCGAATTAAGCCTGTATCGGTATATAAATACTCATCGTATCCGATACAGGCCCAACCTTCGTTCAAGACCTTCGTCATGCCCTGCGGCGCGAAGTAATACGCCTCATCCCGCACGATTTCGAGGACGTCGCGCTGCCACCCCTTGAGCGGCGCGTTGTCGATAAGGAACAGCAGTACGTCCTTCTCCGGCTGTTCCGGGAAGCTGCGCGCAGTTTGCTCTTTCTTCTTTCGGCGTTCGTCCTCTTCCTTCTTGAGCAGCTCGCGCGGGTTGATGTAGGCGTCCATGTAGTCCTTGGACTTGAACCGCATCGCCTGGTCGCCGTCGCCCTCCTCCGACTCCGGCGTGAAGTCGTAGCGCGAGGCCGGTTCGCGGCGGCGGATGGCCACGGAGTGCACGTCGATCAGGTCGTCGATCGACATGCAGCGGTCGATGAACTTCTCGACCTCGTCCTCGCCGTACTTCTCCACGTAGCGCCGCAGGCGAGCGCCGTGGTTGGCCATCTCGTCCATCATCTTGCGGTTGGTGTGCGCAAAGTAGGCGTTGTTCTTGAAGAAGTCGCAATGCCCGTACACATGACTCATTACCAACTTTTGATCCACGACGTGGTTGCTGCGCATCAGATACGCATAACACGGGTCGTTGTTGATGACCATTTCATAGATCTTCGACAACCCGTAGTCGTATCCTTTTCGCAGCTCCTCGTAGGACATGCCGAAGGACCAGTGCGGATAGCGCGTCGGGAAGCCGCCGTAGGCCGCGACTTCGTTCAGGTCCTCGGCATCGAGCACTTCGAAGATGGTTTCGTAGAAATCGAGACCGAAGCTCCTGGCATAGCCTTCGATCTCTTCCTTCAGAGCCCGCAGATCGGGCGGCAGGTTCGTGCTGTACGGGATGCCCATTTATTTACCGTCCCTTGCCGAGAAACTCCTTGATGGATCCGAGAATGGCGTCCCGGTCCGGAATGCGGCTGGCAACGACGTTCTCCTTCTCGCCCAGCAAGTCGTGAACGTACTCGAAAAACTCACCGCTGCCGTAACGGCTCTCGACCTGACCGTAGCCGAACAGATTCAGCTTCGGCAGCAGCTTCTCCTGCAACAGCTCGATGCAGTGCGGCGTGTCGTCGCCCCAGTTGTCGCCGTCGGAGAAGTGGAACGCGTAGATGTTCCACGTGTCCGGCGGATAGCGCTTGGTGATGATCTTGTCCGCGAGGATGTACGCCGAGCT
>DATKHW010000481.1:0-4260 GCA_035546275.1 Gemmataceae bacterium | reverse complement strand
CACGACCAGCGCATGAATGTCGCGCGAACTAAGCCCTGTCCCGACCGGCGTCCAAGTCCGTCCACCGTCGCGGCTGGCGTGGACGCCGCCGATCTCCACGCCAGCCCAAACGAGGTCCGGATTTTCCGGATCGGCGATGATCGTGGTGATGCGCGTGTGCAGAAGGCGCGGACAGTCGGTTTCGATCGTCGCCGCCGCCACGGCCCAGGTTTGGCCGCCGTCCCCGGAGCGGTAGAGCGCCGACGGCCGCGTTCCCACCAGGATGACATCGGGGCGGCGCGGCGGGATGTGGACGGACCACACCTGTTGATCGGCCAGCGGCCCCTCCACACGGACCCAGCTGTCCGCACCATTGACGCTTCGGAACAGCCCCAACTCCGTCCCCATGAAAAGGACATTGGGCCGCTGCGGATGAACCACGACAGCGCGCACGTCGCATTCGACGAATGTGCCGTCGCAGGCGCGACGATAGGAGCCGCCGCCGTCGAGGCTGCGGAATAGGCCTTCGCCGATGGTCCCGACGTAGAGCCGATGCAGAATCATGCGGGGCCCTCCGCGGATTTACGCTGACAGGGCAAGTCCTCGATACACGCACAGTCGGGCGGTAGAACAGCCGCCGCCACTCGCAGCGATGGAATGCCGTCCTTGATGGGAAACGTCAGGCGGCAACGCTGACACACCAAGCCATCGTCCACCTGTACCAAGCGGACCTCGGACGGGCTAAGCGGGCAGCGCAGCTTGTCGAGAAAATCTTCAGCGATCATGTCGCGCCTAGAAGCGGTCCCGCATGGCGAGCCCTGAAGGAGGCCTCAGTTGCCGGACTTCACCCAAATGGGCGACGCCCAGGCCGACTGACCGTCCTTCTGGAACATACGGACGTAATAATAAGCCGCCTTCTCGCCGTTGGTCGGCTTGGGATCGTCCCAGTGAAAGCGAAGCTCCGCGGCGTCCTTCGCTGGCGTCTCCGTGTAAACCACCTCGCCGTTGCGCACCACGTCCACATCGTCGATCGGCCCCGTGCCGAGGATTACGACGTCTAGGCCCGGCTTGTCGGTGCGCACCTCGTCGCCCATGATCCCCAGCGCGCCCATGTGTACGTCCATCACGATGTTGTCCGTGGCGGCGTAGGTGTGACGTTTCTGAATCGCATCGATCAGGCCCTTGCGGCTGAACTCTTCGGCCAGCACGCAGCAATAGCTGACGTGCGTCGAAATGTGGTCGCTCGACGCCTGGAAGCCGAGGCGGTAGCCCTTGTCCAGCGCCAGCGACACAAAGCCGTCCGGTTTGTATTGCCCATGAATGTGGTCCGTTTTTGCGTCCTCCGTTCGTGGAGCGCCGGGCGCCTCGTAGGAGGTGTGATAGCCCTGGAAGATTTCGACGACCGGCTCCAGGGCGTCGTCGTGGACGGCGGCCCAGTCCGTGCCCTGGTCGGTGGCGGTGGTGTGGGCCGTGCAAATGCCGTCGGTCTGTTTCAGGTAGGCGTAGAGCTTTTCCGAGTCCTCCGCCATCGCCTTGGGCAGGTTGCGCGGCAAGGGCAGCGTGCGATGGCCGCGCTCGAGCCATAAGACATTGCGGTGGCCGTCGGGATAGGGCACACTGCGTTCGTAGCCATAAACGGAGATGAACGCTCCCGGAACGGTATAAAGATCGTTGGCTTTCTGCGTGCGCCACCAGGGATACTCGGCGTCGTTGCCCATGTTGTGGTCGGAGACGATGCAAAAATCGAGGGCGGCCGCGTCGAGGGCGTAGCGGTGGAGGTCCATCAGCGAGCCGTCGCCGACGCCGTCGCCGGAGATGTCGGTGTGGCGGTGCAGGTCGCCGCGGTAAATATGACACGTTTTGCCTCCGTTGTCGATTTTGAACCCGCGGATGCGCGCCACGTGTTCGGCCTCATGCGGATGAACCGGATTGACCGGATCAGGCGCCAGCGGCGGGTCGCGAAACCTCGGTTCCCCAGGGCGCGGCAGACCGCCGAAGCGGCTGACGGCGACGCTCAGGTTGCGAGCCATCATGGCGGGCGGCGTCCAGCCGCGGTTGTCGCTGGCGCAGGCGAAGTAGACATTGCCCGAAGGATCGCGCTGGGAGCTGACGCGCATGTCATTGCGGCCGCCGGAATTCGGCAGCTCGACCGGAGTGGTCCAATGGTCGCCCATCCAGGCGGTTGCAAAAACATCCCACCGGCCCTGGATGGCCCAGCCGTCCACGCGCGGGTGCCGGCAGGTGCGATGGCGGAACGCCAGCCACATGCGCCCCTCGCCGTCGTCTTGCAGCTGAGGCAACTCCTCGAATTCCCTCATGTCGTCCGGCAACGCGCTATACAGGTCCGCTTCCGGCTCTTTCCACTGGCCGTCGATCAGGCAGCGGATGCGAACGGCCCGGCTTGCGTAGAGGCGCTCGCCGCCGGCCCTGAAATACTGGAAGCCGTAATCCTTGCCCCAGTTAGGTCCTGCTGTGTCATAAGCGACCCAGAGACGACCGTCGCGGTCGCACGCCAGGCTCGGATGGGCCTGGAAAACCGGCAACGGATCAGGCGCTAGGAACTTGCCGTGCTTTGGGTCCGCTCCGCCGGACAGACTTGTAAGCACTACATGGTAGGCGCCGGACTCGTAAGAGTCCCACGCCACCCACACGCGATCTTCCTTGTAGTCGGAGCAGATAACGGGGTTCCATTCGTCCGCCTTGGAGTCGCTTACGCGGATCGTTTGGCGCCACTGGTCGCCCTCGGTGCAGCGGGCGAATATCGTGAACTTGCCGTCGCGCGCCCCCTGCCAGACGAGCCAGGCTCGTCCGTGTTCGTCGGTGGTCATGCGGTGCCAGATGTCCGGGCCCGGATCGTCGCTGAGCCGCACTTCCGCGCCAAGCTTGCCGTCCTTATATGGCCGGCCGTAAAGGTCCCAGTTGTGGTCGCGCTGGCTCGACCAGACGACCCAGAGCATGTCATTATGCGTGCTGGCCAGGGCGACCCGGAAATGATCGCCCGGACCGGCCACTTCGATGGGGTCCGACCAGGCGCTGTCGGGTCCATCGCGCTCGGCAAGCAGGACGCGGTCCTTCGTCTGCTGATACGCGACCCAGGCGAGGTACTGCTTGCCGGTTTTATAGCGGACCCAAAAAGCCGGATAATCGTCCTGAACCGGCGCCGGGTCTTTCGGATCGGCGGCTGGCCGCAAGATGCTTGTCGCCGGCAGACGCTCGACGCGGACCTGGCCGTCCAGGAACGTCTTGGGCTGCCCAAGCGGTACGTCGCCGGCGGCGAATTTCACCTCGTCGGCCGGCAAGGTCAGCACGACGGTCGGGTTGGCGCCGCGCACGCTCAGAACGACGCCGTTGGGCCACGGCTGCTGCGGCGCGGCCGGCGGCTTACCGGAAGCGGGTTCAAGCGGGAAGCTGCCGCCCGGTTTAATGTAATTGCGGGTCTTGCATGTCCATTGCATCGGACCGTCCACGGCGTCCATTTCCTCGAAGCGCCAGCCTTCAAGTTCCACCGCTTCGCCGCCTGCGACAGCGACTTTGCCGCTCCAATCGGTCGGTTGGCTGTCCTTGAGGCCAAGGACGATCCGGAAGGAAATGGTGGGAGGATCGACCGGCCGATAGGCGGCGAGGAGAACGGCCACCACGGCCGCGACGACGACAGCCGCGGCGACGCGGCGCTTGCGTTGAGACATGACGCACCTCACGGTCGGCGAATCCGGGCGTGTGGCGTCATTAGAACGTCGGCGCGGCGTGGATGCAATGGGCAAGCTGGTGGAAAACCACCCGCGCCGCTGTACGCGGGTCGAGGATATGTCCGAAGCTACCCGGCCAGGATTCGAACCTGGACAAAGAGAACCAAAATCTCTTGTGCTACCGTTACACTACCGGGTAATTCCTTTCGCTTGGCCTATTCTGTAAGCCCTCACATCTCATTGGGCTGGCCGCGCCAAGCGCCGAGCAGCGTTATTGTACCAGGGCCGGCCCGCCACGCATACAGAGCAAGCGATCAGATTTTTGCCGTTGGCCGGCCTCGGGCCCTTGGGCTCGCGCTCGATTCCTGTCGCGAATTCGCTTGGCCGCAAGCTGCGGCTGCAGTATCGTTACTCCCATCGCGGCCATTCCGAGGTGCGTTCCATGAGTATGCGCCGTCTGCCGGTCTATTTGCTGCTCGATTGCTCCGAATCTATGGCCGGCCCCGCTATCGAGGCCGTCGAGCAGGGCGTCCAGGCCCTTCTCGGAGAGCTGCGCAGCAACCCGCTGGCCCTCGAAACGGCCTTCCTCAGCGTC
>DATKHW010000480.1:0-7592 GCA_035546275.1 Gemmataceae bacterium | reverse complement strand
CCTGGTCCGGACGCCCCGGCGGCCAGCGCTACTCCATCGGAATCGTCTCCATGACCGACGCCGTTCCCTCCCCGCCTCCCCTCGCCGGCAAAATCGCCGTCGTCACGGGCGCCAGCCGCGGCATCGGCCGAGCGATCGCGCGCCAGCTGGCCCACGACGGCGCCGCCGTGATGCTGGCGGCGCGAGATGAAGCCGCCCTGTCGGCTGTCGCCCAGGAAATCACTCAGGCCGGCGGTCGGGCGGCAGCCTGCGCCCTGGATTTACGACAACCCGACGCCCCCGGCCGGCTCGTCGAGGCGGCGGTCCAGGCGTTCGGCGGCCTGGACATCGTCGTCAACAATGCAGGCGCGACGAAGCGGGGCGCCTTTCTGAAACTCGCAGAAGAGGATTGGGCCGACGGCTTCGCGCTGAAGTTCTTCGGCGCCGTGCGTCTGACGCGGGCCGCCTGGCCGCACCTCAGAGCGCGAGGCGGATCGGTCGTCAACGTCGTCGGCAGCGGCGGTCGGACGCCGGGGGCGGAGTTCGCCGTCGGCGGATCGGTCAACGCGGCCCTGCTGTCGCTGACGAAAGCGCTCGCCGAACTCGGCATTCAGGACGGCGTCCAGGTCAACGCCGTCAATCCCGGCCCCGTCCGCACCGAACGGCTGGCCGCCCGGCTGCAAACCGCGGCCCACGACCAGGGAGTCGGCGTGGAGGAAGCGGCGGCCCAAATGGTGAAGTATGCCCGCATCACGCGGCTCGGCGAACCGGAGGACATCGCCTACCTCGTGGCATTCCTCGTCTCGCCGCGCGGACGGCTGATGCAAGGCTCGCTCATCGATATCGACGGCGGTCTGACCAAGACAATTTGACGGCGCCGTCGCTTTACGAATGGAAGCTGGCGTAGCACAGCCACAAGCCCATCAGCGTGATGAAGGCCGCACTCAAGAGCGGCAGCGCCCGAATCAGCGGCCGCAGACGGTCGGTTCCGCCCCAGCGCTTGCCGGCGAACCGGCTGGCGTAGACGACGCTGACGCCGATGGCTGTCAGCACTCCCGCCAACCCCGCGCTGAATGCCACGAGCAGCGGCAGACCCAACCACAACCGGCCGGCCGAGATCGCCAAACCGAGCATGGCGATGGCGTCCCAGCACGGCACAATGCCGCCGCTCACCCCCAGCACGATGAGGCGCCCCCATCCGACCTTCTGCGGCGGCGCCTCGGTCGTAACGCCGTGCGTGTGGACGTGATCATGATCGTGAAAATGGTCGTGATCGTGGTCGTGCGCATGATCGTGGTCGTGTCCGTGATGATGATGATGGCCACCGATGTGGAAGTGATCGTGGCCGCCCGTGAGACGACGGCTCAGCAGGAACAGGCCCAGGCCGGCGACCAGGACGCCGCCGGTCAATTCGAAGATGCGCTGTACTTCCGCGGGCAGTGCCTTGGGGAAGAACAACGGCAGCAAGCCGGCCACGATCAGCACGGCCGCCGTGTGGGTCAACGTGGTGGTGACGCCGAGCAGGATGGCGTGCCCCACCGTACCGCGCTCGCCGACCAGGTAGGCCGCGACAAGCGTCTTGCCGTGGCCCGGCGTCAGGGCATGGACGGCGCCGAAGCCCGCCGCCAACAAGAGCAAAATCGCGAGGCCCTGGCGGGTGTCGAGGAGCAGTTTGAACAGCGAATCGGCGTGCGGCTCTTCGGCGGCCGTCGGCCGCTGTGGGCCCGCGGTCGGCGTCGGCCCATTCGCCGGGGCGACGGCCGTCGGAGCGGCAGCCGCATTCCTGTCCGGTACACGGACGTCGGCTGACGCCTGGCGCAGTAAATCCCCCTCGCCCGGCCCGCGCTCGGTCCCCTTCTTGTCCATCAGCGCCTCGGTCGGCGCCACGAAGTTGTCCAGACGCACCGAATCGTCGGCCGTCAGCGTCAGCCGCATTACGCTGAAATCGTCCAGCGCATAATTCGCATCGTTGAAGGTGAAATGATGCGGCTGTCCTGCCTCTAGCTCCCAGAGGGCCTTGAAGCGGAACGTGTAAATGTTGGTGGAGACGTCGTAGCTGCTTTCGACGCAGGTGAAATTGAGGGGCGTCGCATCGAGCTTGGCGTCAAGATTGCGGGCGAGGGCCGTCTTTTGATGCTTGAGATAGATCCGATAAAACTCCTCGAAGTCGCCTGTGGTGAGCTGGGCGATCTCCGCACGAGTCAGTTCCTTGGCGGCGGTGTCCGGCGCCACTTCCAGGCTGTAATCCACGGCGACGCCGTCGCGCGCCAGGCTGATCTTGATGATGCGGTCGTGGTTGGTATTCGCGATGGGATGGGCGATGGCGGACGAGCCGCAGAGACACAAAGAACACAAAGACGAAAGCACAACGAGCCAGGGAGGATGGCGCCGATTCATGGCCGTAGCTTTCTTCTCTGCGTCTTTGCGTCTTTGCGCGAGATTCCTACTTCTTCGGCTTGCAATGGCTCAGCGCCATGAGGGCGTAGCCGGTCACCAAATCGGGGTCGCCCTCTTCCCAGTGCTCTTGCTCGTTGACGAAGCTGCCGTCGGGCCGCTGCCGCTTGGCAATGGCCGCCGTAATGTCGGCCCGCCAGTCGTGCTTCTGGCCCTTGGCGTCGGTCACCTCGTCCACGCCCAGCACCTCCAAGGTCTTGGCCATCGTGTGGTAGTAGTAGTAGAGGCCCCACTCGGCCCGCGGGCCCGGCATGCCGGGGTTGGCGTCCACGGTGTAGTTCTTCTGAATCCACTCATACGCCTTCTTGACGCGTTCGTCGTCCTTGGAGACGCCGCAATAAATGAGACTTTTGATCCCCGCATAGGTCATGCTGCCATAACCGGGCAGGCCGGTCTCGGCCGTGGCGTTATCGTCCACTTTCGTCTGGCCGCCCGCGCCGGAGCCTTTGACCGGCGTGTAAATGAAGGTGCCGTCGTTGATCTTGCCGGCCCAGGGCTGGTCGTTGTCCTCCGTTTTGAGATTCTGGCAACGGCTGACGAACACCATCGCCTTCTTGCAGGCCGGGTCGTCCTTGGGCACGCCGGCCGCCTGCAGGGCGTCAAGGAAGAACTGCGTGTTGGACAGATCGGGCCGCGATTGGCTGTCATAACCGGCGCCGCCGTAATAGACGTCCTTGGGAGATTTGCCCTCGCCCTCGTCCCATTGCAGCTCCTTGAGGAATTTGACGGCGTCGGAGATCACGGCCTTGTAGCTGTCGCGGTCGGCCGCGGTCAGGGCCATGACGTTGATGCAGGTGCAGTAGTTCTTGAGCTGCTGCCGCGGGTCCTTGCCGGCGATGTGTCCCTCCTTGGTGTTGATGAGGCTTTCGACGTACTTGAGGCCTTTTTCGACGGCCGGGTCCTTGGCGGTGACCTTGCCGGTCTGGAGCATCCCCGTGAGGACGACGCCGCTGACGCCGACGGATTGCTTGCCGCCCCAGCTGCCGTCCTCTGCCTGGTGGGCCTTGAGGTAGGCGATCGCCTTGTCCACCGTCTGATCCCACTGGCTCGAATCGGCGGCGGCCTTCTTGTCCGGCTCGGCGGCCGGCGCGAACGCCAAAGTACAAACGGCGGCGGCCAGCGCGACGGCCAGGGCCGCTTGGAATCGGATGCTCATTGTTGCCGTCTCCATGCGGAGGGGTAGGAGTTCACCACGGCGGCGCGCGGTGCAAACACCGCGCCGGGGCGCAACTTGCTGGATTTCCAGGCCGGATGCGTTTCCTGGGGCCGCCCGAGTGGCCAGCCTTTCGCCGGCGCTGGCCACAGTTTGCGCGGCCGAGCTTTGGTTGATTTTACCCGATCCGCGAGCGCCGGCCAATCAGGCAGCGCTTGGCCCACCGCGAATCATTTCTCCGGCTCGCCTTTCTGAACCTCGACCATGACGAACATGCCCGGCCGCAACTTGCCGTCCGGATTCGGCAGGTCGATCACCACGCGGATCGTCCCCGTGTTCGGATTGACGACCCCCGATGTCCGCGTCACCTTGCCCCGGAACACGAGGTCGCCCAGGGCTGCGGCGCGAATCACGGCCGGCGCGCCAATGGGAACCAGGGAGGCGCTCGCCTCGTCCACCTCAAAGCTGATGCGAACCGTGTCGTCCCGCATCACGGTGAGCAGCGGCGCAGCTTGGCCCTGCTGCGGCGGTCCCACGAGGTCGCCGGGATCGACGGTCCGGCGCGCCACGAATCCATCGAACGGCGCCGTGATCCGGGTGAAATCCAGCCGGGTTTGCGCCTGCTGCAGGGCCGCCTGCCCGATCACTATTCCGGCCTGGGCGGCCTTTACGCCGGCCTGCGCCTGCAGGACCTCGGCCGCGGCGACGTCTCGTGCCGCCTCTGCCTTCTTCATTTGAGCTTGTGCTTCCAGGACCTCCGACTGCGGAACGGCCCCAGGAGCGGCGACGCTGCGCTTGTAAACTTCCTGCGCGCTCTCCATGACGGCCTCGGCCTCGGTCTTGCGCGCCTTGGCCGCCTGCACCGCCGCTTCGGCTTCCATCGCTTCCGCTTGCGCCTGTTCAAGGCGGCCGACCGCGCCGTCCATTTCGACTTTCAGCTCGGGCGCGGACAACTCGATCAGCACCTGCCCCTTCTTAACACGATCGCCGATGTCCACATTGATCTTGTCCACCATGCCGGCGACGCGAGCAGCGATCCCGGCCTGCTCGGCCGGCTCAACACGACCGTTGTACTTTGCCGTGTTGGGAGCGTCGGCGGCCTGGACGACGGCCGCGATGCAAAAGGATAGGACCGCGATCCGAGAAACGCCCGCAAGTTTCGATCCCATGATGCGTCTCCCTTGGACGAAAGAGAAATGGAGCGGGCGGCCGGAACCGCGACTATCGCCTCGCTCCCGACCGCCGCTCGTGCATTCCTATCCTATGCCGCGCTCCGATTTGGTCATGGCTTCCGCGGCGGCTGCGGATTGATGGACGTGTTCGGCAGCGCCTTGGCCAGCGCCGCCAGCCCCGCCTTCGTCACTTTGGAGTTGGCCAGGTCCACGTACCGCAGCTTGGTTAGGCCCTTCAGGCTGTCCATGCCGGCGTCGGTGATCGGCGTGCTGCCTAAACGCAACTCCTCCAGGTTTTGCAACTCCTTCACGCGCTCCAGGCCCTTGTCGCCGATCTGCGTGGCGAACAGGCTCAGCGTCTTCAGACCCTTCAGAGGGGCGATATAGTCCATATCCGCGTCGGTGATCTGGCTCGACCAGAGATCGAGGTCGTCCAGGGCCGGCAACTGTTGCAGGTCGGCCAGGCCCTTGCCCGCAATAGGACCGCCGGTGAGGGCCAGCTTGTGCAGCTTGGTGCAGCTCTTCAGCGCTCCCAGACCGGCGCCGGTGATGCGCGTGCCAAAGAACGTCAGCTCGGTCAAGTCAGTCAGGTCGCTGAGCTTCTCAAACGCCTTGTCGCTGAAGCCCAGGCCGTACAGCCGCAGCGACTGGAGCTTGGTTAGGCCCTTGATGTGGTCCAACCCCGCGTCGGTCACGCCGCGGGCCAGGCCGAGCGACCGGAGTTCCGTCAGCCCTTCAAGCGGGGCCAGCCCTGCGTCCGCGATGGAATCGGGCAGGTTGAGCGACTGCAGGCTTTTCATCCCCTTGAGGCCGTCCATCCCCTTATCGGTGATTTTGGTGAATGCCAGGTCCAGGTTTTCCAGGCCGGTGAGGCCGGCGAGCTTGGCCAGGCCGGCGTCCGTGATCGGCGCGCCGTTTAGGTTCAGCGTGCGCAGGCCGCTCAGGCCGGCGACCTGGTCCATGGCCTTGTCTGTCAGCTTCGTTCCGGCAAGCTGCAGGTCGCTGAGGTGCGGCAGGTCCTTGAGAACGGCGAGGTCTTCGTCGCGCAGCTTGGGGTTAAACAGGACGACTTTGACGACCGGCATCCCGGCGGCGCTCGGGTCGGTCATGACGTAGCCGCCGGCCTTTTTCACGGCTGCGGCCACGGTCCCGTTTTCGCCGTCGGCGTCCCGTGCCGCGGCCCATGCGGCCGCGCTCACCAATCCAACTACCGCCAATAAGTAAACGTGCCGTGTCATGCGGTTCTCCCTTGGGTCCAGGCAACGGGGATTGCAGAACGGGCGGTTTACCTTTCCTTCGTCGTCCGCAACGGCATATTTCCGACGCCAGTGGATTTTCATCCGCCGCGCACCGCCCGCACATACGCCTCGAAATTGGCCACCGGCGTCTCGCGGTCCACGCCGTGACTCAGATTGACGATGTGCCGTCGGCCGCCGCCGGCCGCGACGCACGCCTTCGTCGCCGCCGTCGCTTGGTCCGGCGTTCCTGTTCGCAGCAATTCCTGGTCCACATTGCCCTGGAAAACCAGCTTCGGATGGTCGCGCCGCGCCGCCGCCAGGTCGTGGCGAACGCCGAGGCTGACCACGTCCGCCCCGGATTGCGTCATCCATTCCAGATAGGGACACTCCTTGACGAACAGGATGCGCGGCGCCCCGGTCGCCGCCGCGAACACCGCCGCCTGCCGCGGCTGCGCCCACCGGCGATACTCGTCGGCGTCGAGCATTCCAGCCCAGGAATCGAAGAGCTGATAGGCGTCGGCGCCTTCATGGATCAGCGTACGCAGGAAGCCGATCGTGGCCGTCGTCAGCCGGTCGAGCAGGGCGTCCCAGACGCCCGGCTGCTCGGCGGCGAAGCGGCGCGTGGCGGCGAGGTCCTTGCCGGTGCTGATGCAATAAGTCGCCGTGGTGAACGGCGCCCCCGCGAAGACGAGCACCGGCAGGGCGCCGTCGAGGTCGGCTTTCACGAGGTGAAGCAGATCGCGAATGTGGCGATAACGCTCCGGGTCCGGCTCGGCCGCCAGGCGTTCCACATCGGCCAGGGTGCGAACGGGATGATCGGGGACGGGGCCGACGGACGGCCGGAGGACGAACGGCTGGCCCATGGCGACCGGCAGCGAGGTGATGTCGTAAAAGAGGATGATCGCATCGACGCCGAAGCGGCGCGGCAGCAGCGAGGCGCGGGCGGCCAGCTCGACGTTTTCAGAGAACTCGTAAAACGACAGGCCGGCGCGGAGCCGGTTGAATTCGGGGTCCCAGCGGCCGGCCTGGCGCATGGCCCAAACGGGCGGCCTTTCGACTTCCTCGCCGCAAGCGGCGCGCAGCAGCAGATGGTCAGGGCGTCGGCGTTCCGGCAGCATCGTCTCCTCGCTCCCCGGGCGACGAGGGGCATTTTAGCGGAAAGACCGGCGAATCGGATGGGCTGGAACGGCTTGCGGCGAATTGCGTATGATGGCGTTAGTATTTGGGAGAAAGCCATCGACTGGGGAGCAATCATGGCGACCGTTCTTGAGGAAGCTGTACCCCGCATCCAAGCGCCCCCGGCGGCAGCTCTGGGAAGGTGCGGCGTCACGGTGGCACGCGACCGTGAGCAGCTAACGGTTCCCGCGTGGGTGGTGGACCTGGCGTCATTCCGGCGCTGGATGGACTCCGACGACGTTCCGGAAAAGGCGCGCGTTTGGTACCTCAAGGGCGAGGTGTGGATCGACATGAGCGGCGAACAAATCTTCAGCCATGCGGCGCTCAAGAACGAGATCTCCTATGTTCTTACCGGACTCAACAAGGCCGACCGATTGGGCCTGTTCTTGCCAGACGGCGTACTGATGAGCAACATTGCAG
>DATKHW010000479.1:0-9911 GCA_035546275.1 Gemmataceae bacterium | reverse complement strand
CCCCCCCCCCCCACGGCCACTCGGTCTTGTTCCCTCGCCGCCGGACGGTACGCTGGGGGCATGAACGAAACGCCGTCCACCCCCCGGCTGCGCGTGCTGGGCGTCGATCCCGGCTTGCAAATGACCGGCTACGCCGTCGTCGAAGTCCGGCCGACGGCGCCGCACGTGTGCGAAGCCGGCGTCGTCCGCAGCGCGGAAGGCCGTGCCACAACGGACATAGCCCCACGGCTCCGCGCCCTGTACGATGGTATAGTAGAGGTGATGGACCAGTACCAGCCGGGCGTCGTCGTCGTGGAACAGCTTTTCGCTCATTACGATCATCCGCGCACCGCGATTCTGATGGCTCACGCCCGCGGCGTCATTCTGTTGGCGGCAGGGCAGCGCGGGTTGCCGGTGCAGAGCTACAACGCCACGCGCATCAAGAAAACCGTCACGGGCAACGGCCACGCCACGAAGGACCAGGTGCAGCGCGCCATCCAGCGCGAGCTGGGCTTGCCGCAGCTGCCGGAACCGCCGGACGTGGCCGACGCGCTGGCGGCGGCGCTGTGCCATTATTATGTGCAGAAACGGCCGGCATGAGAAATAACCTTCTCCCCTCTCCCCTCTACTCAGGGGAGAGGGGTTGGGGCGAGGGGTTCTTCCTCCCGCGCGAAGTCACACCCCCTCACCTCCGGCCCCTCTCCCCCGAAGCGGGGGCGAGGGGAGAAAGAAAGCGACGGCGACATGATAACCAAGATCACCGGCGTCCTGAACCGCGTCCTCGACGAAGGCGTCCGTCTCCAGGTCGGCCCACTGGAATACGAAGTGCTGACGCCGGAGTTTGTTCGGCGGTCGATGCAGGCGCGGGTCGGACACGAGGTGACGCTGCACACGAGCCACTACTTCGACGGCAATCCGATGCAAGGCCGCGTCGTGCCGCGGCTGATCGGCTTCGCCGCCGAAGCGGAACTGGACTTTTTCGACCTCTTTTGCACGGTGGACAAGGTCGGCACGCGCAAGGCGCTGAAGGCGTTCGTCCGCCCCGTCAAGGAGATCGCCGACGCCATTCAGCGGCAGGACGCGAAATGGCTGACGACGCTGCCTGGCGTCGGTGCGGCGACGGCGGAGCAGATCATCGCCACGCTGCGGCGCAAAGTGACGAAGTTCGCTCTGATGCCGCCCACCGCTGCAACAGGCGAAGCGGGCGCGGCGGCCGTGGTGCTGGACGGCGACGTGATCGAGGACGCCTACCAGGCCCTCGTCAGCATCGGCCACAGTCCGCAGGAGGCGCGAGCGCGGCTGGACAAGGTCTTCGCCGGCGGACGTTCGTTCAAGACGGTGGAAGAAGTGCTGTTGGAGATATATAAGCAGGCGTAACTCCTGCGAGCACGCAGCGCCAGCAAGTGATTGTGTTCGATCACTTGCTGGCGCTGCGTGCTGCGAAGAAGGCGAGATCCTTTCATGGCCCGTCAAGCGATCGTAACCCCCGAACCGGCTGAGCCGGCGCGCGAGCGCGACGCCGCGCTGCGGCCGCGCTGGCTGCGTGAAGTCATCGGCCAAAAAGCCGTCGTCCGCCGGCTCGGCATCGTGCTGAACGCCTGCCGCAAGCTCAAAGAGCCGATGTCGCACATTCTCTTCGACGGTCCGCCCGGACTCGGCAAGACCACCTTCGCCACCGTCCTGCCCAACGAACTCGGCGCGTCGATCCAGATGACCAGCGGCCCCGCCCTGTCCAAGCCGGCCGACCTGCTGCCGTTCCTCACAAACCTGGAGCACGGCTCGTTCCTCTTCATCGACGAGATCCATCGGATGCCGCGCGTCGTGGAGGAGTTCATCTACCCGGCAATGGAAGATTTCCGCATCGACATCGTTCTCGGCGAAGGGGTCAACGCCCGGACGATTTCCATGCGCCTCAAGCCGTTCACGCTGATCGGCGCCACCACGCGCAGCGGCATGTTGTCCGGCCCCATGCGCGACCGCTTCAAGATGCACGAACACCTGGAGTTCTACAGCGTCGAGGAATTGGCCGAGATCGTCCGCATCAATTCGCGTAAATTGCAGACCGAAATAAGCGACGAGGCGGCCCAGGAATTGGCCAAGCGCAGCCGCGGCACGCCGCGCATCGCCAACGCCCGGTTGTGGTGGACGCGCAACTTCGCCGCCAGCGAATCGGACGGCCGCATCAGCCTCGACCTGGCCCGCCAGGCCCTCGACATGGCGGAAGTGGACCGCGAAGGACTGGACAAGCAAGATCGCCGCTATCTCGAAACCCTGGTCGGCGTCTTCGAAGGCGGGCCGACCGGCGTGGAGGCGTTGGCAGCGACGATGAACCTGCCGGCCGACACGCTCAGCGACGAGATCGAGCCGTATCTGCTGCGCGAGCAGTTCATCGTCCGCACGCCGCGCGGCCGAACAGCCACGGCGCGCGCCTTCACCCTGCTCGGCAAGGTCCCCAAGGCGCCGCCGCCGGACGCACCGCGCGGGCTGTTTGAGTAGGTCACGCCCCTAATAAAGGATTGCCAATCGGTTACGTCTTCATTTAATCTTCATCACTTCCACACAACATCGCCCCCCTGTCCCCATAGAGTAACGGCGCATCGAATCGAATGAATGTCCTTGACGGTCGACGGCGGCGGAGGCGCTGCGGCGGCGAGACCGTCCAACATCCACGTCTGGAGGAGGTTTCCTGTGCGCTACACTCTGCTTGTCGCATTTGGATTCGGCATGGCGTGCGTGGGCGGCGGCTGCAACACCAGCCCCAGCGCCAACAACAATTCCAATGCGGCGTCCGGCGGCAAGATCAGCGGCGAAGGGTCCACCTTCGTCAAGCCGATCATGGACAAGTGGGTCCAGGAGTACGGCAAGGACCACAAGGACGTCGAGATCAATTACCAGGGCACTGGGACCACCGCCGGCATCAAGACGTTGACCGACCAGGCCCACGAATTCTGCTGTGGCGACGCGTTCATGAACAACGACCAGCTGGCGGCCGCGGAGAGCAAGGGCGGAGCGATCCTTCATGTGCCGCTGGTCCTGGGCGCCATCGTCCCGGCCTACAACCTGCCCAGCGTCAAGGAGCCGCTCAACTTCGACGGCGACGTGCTGGCCGGCATCTTCATGGGCAAGATCACGAAATGGAATGACCCAGCCATTGCCGCCCTTAACAAAGACGTCAAGCTGCCCGAGAACGTGCCGATCGCGGTGGTCCACCGTTCCGACGGCAGCGGCTCGACCTTCATCTTTTCGAGTTTTCTCACCCTGACCAACGACGCGTGGAAGGCCGACCGCAGCGCTTCCACCACCATCGACTGGAAAGGAGTAGGTTCGGCCGAGAACGGCACCGGGGGAGTGGCCGGGACCATCAGCAAGAGCGAGGGCGCCATCGGGTACGTGGAGCTGACCTATGCCCTGAACAACAAGGTGCAGTACGGCGCTGTGAAGAACAAGGAGGGCGAATTCATCCTGGCAAGCTCCAAGAGCGTGACAGCCGCGGCCGACGGCTTCTTGCAGGCCAAGCAGATCGACGACGACCTCCGCTACAACCTGGCCAACGCCCCCGGCAAAGGCTCCTACCCCATCGCCGGAACCACTTGGGCTTACATGTTCGTCAGCCAAAAAGGCCCCGCCGGCAAGCAGGCCGCCGAGTTCCTCAAGTGGGTCGTCACCGACGGCCAGAAGTATTGCGAGGACATGCACTACGCCCCGTTGCCCAAGGGATTGGCGGACCTGGCCGTCAAGAAATTGGACACGGTCAAGTGACAACGAGCCGGAAGCGTAAGCGACGCGGGGGGAAGACCGTCGCTCACGCTTCCGGCTCGTATAAACTCATATTCCGAGATCCCTTATGGCCGTCGTTGACGCCGCTACTGCCCCCGCCGTTCCTCCGCGGAGCGGGTTCCTCGTCGGAATGATCGCCGATTGGCTGTTCAAGATCGCCTGTTTCACGGCGGCGGCCGCTCCGCTCGTTCTGCTCGGTCTCATCATCGCCGTCCTCTACGGCGAATCGCTGCCCGGAATCGGCGAGGTCGGCGGCAAAATACTCACATCGGAAACCTGGCGCGTTCGACCGACCATGGTCGCCAAGCCCGGCTCCGACCCGACCTCTCCCAAAGCACAGATGATGGTCAAACCGGGCGAGGACCGCGAGTTCGGCGGCGCCTCGTTCATCTACGGCACCATCGTCACCGCGGCGCTCGCCATGCTTATCGCCGTCCCCCTCGGCGTCGGCACAGCGGCCTACCTGTCGGAGATCGCCTCGCCTCGCGTCAAGCGAATCGGCTCATTCCTGGTTGAATTGCTGGCGGCCATTCCCAGCGTGGTCTACGGCTTCTGGGGCGTCAATTTCTTGGCGCCGCCGCTCGGACAGCTGTTTACGTGGATGGGCAGCGAACACAATTACGGCGGCAAGGGCCTGTTCGCCTCCGGCGTCATCCTCGCCATCATGGTGGTCCCCTACATCGCCGCGATCACCTACGACGTCTGCCAGGCCGTGCCGTCGTCGCAGCGGCAAGGATCGCTGGCGCTGGGGGCGACGCGCTGGCAGACCATCTCGCGCGTCGTCGTCCCCTACGCCCAGCCGGGCATCATCGGCGGCTGCTTCCTGGCGCTGGGCCGTGCCCTCGGCGAGACGATGGCCGTCGTCATGCTCATCGGCAACACCCCGACCGTCGACAGCTTGCCCTTCGGCATCGGCTACACCATTCCCAGCGTGCTGGCCACCGAGCTGAAGAACACCGAAAGCGACGCCCACTATGGCGCCTTGATGGTGTTGGCCCTGCTGCTCTTCGCCGTCACCATCCTCATGAACATCGCCGCCCGCCTGCTCATTTGGCGGATGAAAACGGGGCGAGCGACGACCGCCGCGGCCGGCCCGTGGCGGCGAGCGATCTGGCCGATCGTCGTCGGCCTGTCCTTTTTCATCCCCGAAGTCGGCGGAACGCTCGGCTTCATCGGCGCGGCTCTGCTGGCCCTGTATCTGCTCTTTTTCCTGCTCAACCGAAGCGAGCGGTTCATCGGCGCCCAAAATGTGAACCACATGATGACCTGGGTCCTCCGCGGCGCCCTCGTCGTTACTTGCGCCCCGCTATTCCTGATCCTGGGCTACCTGGTTTACCGCGGCGTGGGCGGGCTGAGCATCGAACTGTTCATCAGCACGCCGCTCAGTCCGGGCGGCGGCCTGCTCAATGCCTTCGTCGGCAGCTTAATCATCGTCGGCCTGGCGTCGCTGATCGCCATCCCAATCGGCCTGTTCGGCGCCATCTGCCTGGCCGAGTATCGCACGCGCTGGTACGGTTCGGCCGTCCGCTTCACCGGCGAATTGCTGGTCGGCGTGCCGTCCATCGTGGTCGGTGTCTTCATCTACGCCCTGGTGCGCTTCCTCATCAAGGACTGGCACTGGCTGGGCGACAAGCAGCAGTTCTCCGGCTGGGCCGGCGTCGCCGCATTGGCCATCATGATGATTCCCATCGTCTTGCGGTCCTCGGAAGAGAGCCTCAAGCTGGTGCCGCAGACGCTCCGCAACGCCAGTCATGCCTTGGGGGCATACCACTGGCAGACGGTGGTTCGTGTCTCGGTGCCGGCGGCCATGACGGCCATCATTACTGGCGTTTTCCTGGCCATCGCCCGCATCGCCGGCGAAACGGCCCCACTGCTGATGACGGCGTTCGGCAACGAGAACCTCACCTATTCGCCGGGCGACCAGATGGGCTTCCTGCCGCTCTACATTTTCCGCTACGCCACGGAAGGGGTGGCCGCCAATGAGTCGAAAGCATGGGCGGCCTCGCTTGTGCTGGTGGCGTTTATTATGATTCTTAATGTCGGCGTTCGCATCCTAGCCGGCCGGCGCGGCGTGCAGGCCAGCCGGGCGGATTGAATGGCGCGGCCAAACAGGCCGCTTCGGTCATGTTCTGGCGCGTCTCGATCCCGTTCGCGTTGCTGCTGCTGGCCGTCGTGGGCGTGCTGGCTACGGCCGGCGTCGCCTTCGCCGATCCGCCGGAACGGCCGCGTCTGCTGCTGCTGGCGGCGCTGCTGACCACAGTCGGCGGCGCCGCAGTCTTCGGCCTGGCCCGCCGATTGACGCGCCGCATGGTTCGGCCGCTCCGCGCCATGACCCGTGCGGCGGAACGCATCGGCGCCGGCGGCGACGGCCCCAAGGTCTTCACCGACGGCCGCGACGAGGTCGGCGGCCTGGCCCGCGCCTTCAACCGTATGAAAGAAGCCCTCGGCTTCCGGATCGCCGCCCTTGAAGAAGACCGCCAGCAGCTGCGGGCCATCCTCAGCGGCATGGTCGAAGGCGTCGTCGCTCTCGACGCCGAGACGCGCATCCTGTTCGCCAACGACCGGGCCGTGGAATTGCTGGAATTTCCCACCCGAGCCGCAGTCGGGCGCCGGCTCTGGGAAGTGGTGCGGCGCCGGCCGCTGCTCGACCTGGTGGAACGGGCTCTGAATCAGCCGGAAGCCTGCCGCGAAGAGCTGCGGCCCACCGACGGCGGCGCCCGCAGCCTGACCGTCCACGCCGCCCGACTGCCGGGCCCGCCGCCGCGCGGCGCCGTCCTGGTGCTGCACGACACCACCGAGCTGCGCCGCCTCGAACGGCTCCGTCAGGAGTTCGTCGCCAACGTCTCCCACGAGCTGAAAACGCCGCTGACCGGAATCAAGCTCTGCGCCGAAACCCTGCTCGCCGGCGCCGCCGAGGACCCCGATCACCGCGGCCGTTTTCTCGATCAAATCGTCGCCCAGACCGAACGGCTGCATATGCTGATTCTCGATCTGCTGAGCCTGGCGCGGATCGAATCGGGCGAGGAGTTGTTGGACATCGGAGTCGTGCCGTTGCCCGCCGTCGTCGCCGCCTGCGTGGAACGGCACCTGCCGCGGGCGGAAGCGCGCGGCCAAACGCTGGCGGTGGACCAATCGGGGCCGCCGGGCGCCGCGGCCTGGGCCGACGAGGAGGCCGTCGAGCAAATCCTCGACAACCTGCTCGACAATGCGCTCAAATACACGCCGGACGGCGGTCACATTGGCGTCGGTTGGGGCGAGAGCGACGGTCAAGTCTGGATGAAGGTCGCCGACGACGGCATCGGCATTCCCGAAGCCGATCTGCCCCGGATTTTCGAGCGCTTCTACCGCGTGGACAAGGCCCGCTCGCGCCAGCTGGGTGGCACTGGTCTGGGGTTGGCCATCGTCAAGCATCTTTCGCAAGCCATGAAAGGCAGTGTCCACGCGTCCAGTCGGATAGGCCACGGGGCTGCTTTCACGGTCCGATTGCCTAGCGCGGCGCCTACCCAGCCTGCCGTCTCGCGGCTGAGCAAGGCGCCGACCACGGAAACTCCGTATCATCTTCATCAAACCCACACGGAGACTCCATAAAATGACGCCGCGTAGATCGGCTGCTCCCGCGGATCCAGGAACGACCGGGAACTCCCAGGCGACTCCCATGTCCACGATGTCGTATTCCGCGATCCTGACCGAGCGCAGCCTCAGCGGCCGGCAAGTCTCCGCCAAGCCGGGCGTCAAGAACAAGTTCTGTGTCAAGGGGATGTCGTTCTGGTACAGCAAGAAGCAAGCACTGTGGGACATTTCCCTCGACGTGCCGGAGCGCTCGGTCGTGGCCCTGATCGGCCCATCCGGGTGCGGCAAGTCCACGTTCCTGCGCTCGCTCAACCGCATGAACGATCTAATCGAAGGGACGAACCACGTCGGCGACATCCTGCTGGACGGCGTGGACATTTACAGCCGATCCGTCAATCTCGTGGACCTGCGCCGGCGCGTCGGCATGGTGTTCCAAAAGTCGAACCCGTTTCCCAAGTCGGTCTTTGAGAACGTGGTTTACGGCCCGCGCGTCGCCGGTCTGAACGATCGGAGCCGGCTGATGGAGATCGTCGAGCGCTGCCTTCGCGGCGCCGCCCTGTGGGACGAGGTCAAGGACCGGCTGAACGATTCGGCGCTGAACCTTTCCGGCGGCCAGGCGCAGCGGCTCTGCATCGCCCGCGCCCTAGCCACCGACCCAGAAGTGCTGCTGCTGGACGAACCGGCGTCGGCGCTCGATCCCGCCTCCACGGCCCGCATCGAGGACCTGATTTTCGAGCTGAAGCGCGACTACACCATCGTCATCGTGACGCACAACATGCAGCAGGCGGCCCGCGTCTCCGACCTGACCGCCTTCTTCTTCCAGGGTCGGCTCGTCGAGGCCGGTCCGACGGATCACCTGTACACCCGCCCGCAGGTCAAGCAGACCGAGGACTACATCACCGGCCGATTTGGTTGAGAGCGTGGAGAGGCGCCATGAACGCAACCGTCGCCGAGCGCACCAAACCGGGCAGGAGCCGACAGGGAAAACGGATCAACATGGCGAAGCACCTGCAACGCGACCTCGACAACCTGCAAAAGGACATGCTGGCCCTGGCCGGCCTCGTCGAAGGCGCCGTCCATAAAGCCATCCTGGCGCTGCAAACCCGCGACGCGGACCTGGCCCGCGAGGTCATCGAGGGAGACGGCCGGATCGACAACGAGGAAAACCACATCGACGACGAGTGCCTGAAAATCCTCGCTCTGCACCAGCCCGTCGCCGTGGATCTGCGCCTGATCGCCGCCGCCCTGCTCATCAACGTCGATCTGGAACGCATCGGCGACCTGGCCGAGGAAATCGCCGAACGGGCCATCCATCTGGCCCAGCCGCCGCTCTTGCCGATCCCCGCCAAGCTGCAGCGCATGACCGACCTGACCACCATGATGCTGCGTCAGGCGCTCGATTCCTACGTCGACCTCGACAAGCCGATGGCGCAGGCCGTCATGCGCATGGACGATGAAGTGGATCGCTATAATACGGAAATTATCCACGAGACCGTCGAGCAGATGAAGAAGTCGCCGGAGCTTATCGAGGCCGGTTTGTCGATGTTTTCGGCCGTGCGCCACCTGGAGCGGATCGCCGACCACGCCACCAACATCGCGGAGGACGTGATCTACCTCATCGATGGGGAGATCGTCCGCCACCGGCCGCCGATCGGCAGAACCGAGGAGCGCTGACATCATGATAAAAGAGGTGGAAATAGGCGCGAAAAGCGCCGCCGTCCCCGGTGCGCCGTCGGCGAGCGCACCCGCGTTTTCAGGGAGAATTGCCGTCATGACCGCTTCCACGTCGGGAGGCACAGGACAGCCGAGCGGTCGGCTGCGCATCCTCCTGATCGAGGACGAGCGGGAGATCACCGATCCCCTCAACTATAGCCTGGAGCGTGAAGGCTACGACACGATCATAGCGCACGACGGTGCGGAAGGACTGCGCAAGGCCCAGACGCTTTTGCCGGACCTCATCATTCTCGACCTGATGCTGCCCGGTCTGTCCGGCGAGGAGATTTGCCGGCAGCTGCGCTCTGGCGAAAAGACTCGTGACATCCCGATTATCATTCTCAGCGCCAAGGCGGAGGAGACCGACCAGGTCGTCGGCTTCTCGCTCGGCGCCGACGATTACGTGACCAAGCCGTTCAGCGTGAAGGTGCTGATGCAGCGGATCAAGGCGATCCAGCGCCGCTTCGACGGCGGCGAGCCGCTGGACGTGATCGAGCACCTGAACGTCCGCATCGACCGGCTGCGGCATCGGGCGTTCGTCGGCAATCACGAATTGGTGCTGACGCCGACGGAGTTTAGGCTGTTGGAGTGCCTGCTGCGGCAGCCGGGCCGGGCTTTTTCGCGGCATCAGCTGATGGACGCGGCCATCGGCGACGGCGCCATCGTGCTGGAACGGACCATCGACGTTCACATAAAGACGCTGCGCCGCAAGCTCGGCGACATGGAGCTGATCGAGACGGTGCGCGGCGTGGGCTATCGCTTCCGCGAAGCGCGGGAATAACGCTGGCGAGCCGGGGGCGTAAGCCCGCGGATGGTACACCCGGCGATTGCACCAGTCATCCGGGGGCCAACGCCCCCGGCTCGCCGCGCAC
>DATKHW010000478.1:0-5478 GCA_035546275.1 Gemmataceae bacterium | reverse complement strand
TTCCGGACACCTTTTCTTCCGGACGCACTTATGATAGCGGGACGTCCGCATTCGGACCACGAACCGGCTCGGGGAACATCGGCTTGCCGGCGTTGACCAGGAGCCAGCCGGCGGCCGCGATGAACCAGCAGCCGGCGTAGCCGGCGAAGACGATCCGCCAGCGCTCGGTGACGTCCAGCCCGGCCGGCAGCGAGCTTAGGACGACCGGCGTCAGGAGCATGGTGAGAAAGGCGCCGATCGCGCCGACCGAATTCATGATTCCCGACACGACGCCGACATAGCGGCCGCCGACGTCGGCGCTGGCTTGCCAGATGATCGGCACGGCCAGATCGTTGATGAAGGACGCCACGCAAAGCAGCGCGTAGAACTGATACACGTTGCGCATGAACCCAGCGACCAGCACGCACAGGCCGGCGCCGCCGAAGCCGGCGATGCCGACGAGACTCCGTCCCCACCGCTTGCTTCGCAGCCGCTGCACCAGCCAGTCCGACAGCCGCCCGCCCGCCAGGCAACCCGCGGCGCCGGCGGCGAACGGCAAACCGGGCAGCAGCATGGCGAGCAGGTTGATCTTGTGCTGCGGCGGCGCTGGGGCCGACGCCGCAGCCGTCAGCAACGGCCCCTGTCCCAAGGGCGATGCGGCCAGACCCGCCAGCGTCGCCCCTTTCCCGGCAACCGCGTCGGCGCCGCTCGTGACGTGATAGACCTCGTCCAGGTATTTCGGCTGATAGGCGGGCAGGAACCACCAGCCGGCGTTGACGCCGAGCGCCGCGATGCACAGCCCCCAGAGCGTCATGCTGGTCGCCATCGGCCGCAGCGGCGGCCACGCATGGGCGTGCGTCGCGGCCGGCTTCGCTCCATCGCGGATCTTGTCGCGCTCCGCCTCATTGCACTGCGGCGCCTGCTCCGGCGAATCGCGGAACCACCAGAAAAACGCAACGCACCAGGCGGCCCCCGCCAGCCCCAAGAGGAGGAACGCCTGCCGCCAGCCGAGCCACGTCGTCAGCGCCCCCAGCACCACGAACGACACCGCCCCGCCGAGCCGGGCCGACATCCACACCGCCCCCTGGGCCGCTCCGCGCTCACGGAAGGGGAACCAGTCGTTGACGACGCGGGAAATGTTCGGGTAGGCCCCGGCCTCGCCGCAACCGAACAGGAAGCGCACCGTCACCAGCGTGACCAGCACCGTGGTTGCGGATGTGGCCAGATCGAAGCCCGGCGTCCATCCGACGAGGTAATCCGCCGCCCCGGTCAGGGCGGCGAACAGCGACCAAAAGAGGACGATGCCCGTCAGGACGCGCCGCGCCCCCCAGCGGTCGCCGAGGCCGCCGGCCGGGGCCTCCAGAAGGCCGTAGCCAACGGCAAAGGCGCCGAGGACCAACCCGAGGCCGACGTCGGAGATACGCAGCTCGAACTGGATGTCGCGCTGCGCCTGCGAGATACAAACGCGGTCGATATAGGTGAGAAGCGACAGGACGCAGACGAAGGTGAGGACGCCGAAACGGACGCCGGTGGGTTTCAGGAGGGGACGGTTGGCGCGGGTGCCCATGTGGCCATCCTATGCACAATGCGCGGTGTGAGGGCTGGAAAATGGGCGTGCCATCAGTGCTTAATGCGACAGAGTGGCCTGGATCGATTCCTTAAAGCCCCGGAAGGCCCCCACGCCGTGGCTTCGAGGGCCATGTTCCGGTCAGACTGCCGTTCAGTCTATCAACCAGACTTCGGTTCCATTAGGCGCAACTACGTCAGTAATCTTTAACCCAAACACCAGTCGGATCATTGGATCACAGGGGAAGCTGTATAGCGTGGCCTCGTCGGCCTGACTAAACCCTTCTTTTGTGAGGCCATCCACCAGGATTTCTTCCAGAGTGGTTGTCCGTCGCGTACCGTCGGGCCGGCGCAATTGCACCCTTCTGCCAGGTACAAGTCGATGCAGAGCCGATTCCTGTTGGAATCTTGCCAATCGAAGCTGCGGCACGAGTTGTCCGCCCTCGAAATCGTTGCTCTGAACTGTCATTAGGTACGTTGGCATGAGGGTTGCCCCGCCAGTTCTGCGTTGCTACAGCCGCATCAATTCTGCTCTTACCTCCGGCAATGGTCAAGAGGCTGCGGCGCCGCATACATTCGCGACCACGCGCTCGCCCGAATGTATCCTCTCGCCGCGCAAACCCAAAAAGGCTTGCGTTCAGCGAACCCGGCTCGCACACTTAATCGGCGTCGCCCGCCGACACCTGGCGCCCGCCCATGTCCTCGTCGTGGCTCACCCGATGCACCGACGCCGGCCGTGAACTCGGCCGCGGCCTGCTGCACCTGATCTATCCACCCTGCTGCCATCTCTGCGGCCGCTCTCTGCCGGGCGTCGCTCCGTTCTGCGACGGTTGCCGAGCGGCTTTCCTCGCCGATGCCACGCCCGCATGTCCTAGTTGCGCCGCCGCCGTCGGACCGTTTGCCGTGATCGACGGCCGCTGCATTCATTGCCGTGATGAGACGTTCGCTTTTGAAGCCGCCCTGCGCCTCGGCCCCTACGAAGGTCATCTGCGGGAGGCGGTGCTGCGGATGAAGAATCATTCCGGCGAGATCTTGGCCGAGCTGCTCGGCGAGCTGTGGGCCGAACATGCCGGCGTTGCCTTGCGCGCCGTCGGCGCCGACGTGCTGGTCCCGGTGCCGCTTCATTGGCGGCGGCGCTGGCTGCGCGGCTACAACCAGAGCGACGCGATTGCGCATGGCCTGGCCGCGCGGCTGCGGTTGCCGTGTGGCGCCTGCGGTCTTCGCCGCATCCGCGCCACGCCGATGCAGACCTCCCAAACCGTCGCCGGTCGACGCGCCAACGTGCGCGGCGCCTTCGCCGCAGCTCGCCATCCACGCACCTTCGATAAGACCGTCCTTCTCGTCGATGATGTGATGACGACCGGCGCCACGGCTTCGGAGGCTGCCCGCGCCTTAGTTAAGGCGGGAGCGCGGCGCGTCACAGCGGCCGTGCTTACGCGGGCGCACCATTCGCCGTGAATCGGGGCAAGCGCGGAAAACTCCTCCGCGCCCGGCCGGGAAGATGCGGGAGGTTGCGCGGGAGGGGCCTGCCTATCGTCGGCCACGGCCCAGCGATTTTTCAGTAGCCCTTTGACATTCAGGCCTGTCCGGTGGAAGAATGGAAGCGACCCAAACGGGTCCGCCCCCCGTGTTCTCGGCGCTGGCCGCCGATGCGGACCCCGGGTCGAGCAGGTAAGTTGCACCATGTCTCGGTACTGTTTCGTTCTTTTGGCCGGGATGGTTGTCGCCGCGCCCGTCGGCGCCGCCACCTGGGCCGATGCCATGTTCGACGAGCTGTCCAAAGATTTCGGATCGGTGCCGCACGGCTCCCTCCAAACTCACAACTTCCGCATCGTCAACAACACTAAGCAGCCCGTCAACATCAGCAACGTCAGCGTGTCGTGTGGATGCACCAGCGCCTCCGCCCTCAAGACCTATCTCAACCCCGGCGAAGAAACGGCCGTGGTCGCCCGCATGGACACGTCCCGTTTCTACGGCGTCCGCAGCGTCACTGTCACTGTCCAGTTCGACCGCCCCGCCTTCGAGGAGGTCCGCCTCTTCGTCCAGGCCAACTCGCGCACCGACTTCGCCGTCTCCCCCGATTCGCTCAACTTCGGTGAAGTCAAACGCTCCGACACGCCGTCGGTTTCCACGACGGTCACGTTCTATGGCTCCACGACCCAGGTCACGGAAGCCAAGAGCGAGAGCAACTACGTCCAAACGTCGGTTGCGACCGTGAGAACCGCCGACGGCGGCACGGGCTATCAGCTCACCGCCAAGCTCCGCAACGACGTGCCGGTGGGCCGGTGGTACACGGACATTTGGCTCAAAACGAACAGTGCGGAAATCCCGCAAATCCGCGTTCCCGTGACCGTCGAGATCACGGCGACCCTGACCGTCAGCCCCGACGCCGTGACCTTGGGCCAGGTGGTGGTCAACGCCGAGAGCGAGCGGCGCGTGGTGATTCGCGGCGCCAAGCCGTTCAAGATCACCGCGGTGAAAGGCGCCGACGATGAACTGACGGTCCGCGACAACAATACGGACGAGGCCAAGCCGGTGCATGTGCTGACGGTGAAGCTCAAGCCGGCCAAGGTAGGCGAGCTGAATCGCACGATTCGCATTGAAACGGATCTGCCTGACGATGGAGCGGTGGAGTTTCAGGTGAGCGCCCAAGCGGCGCAACAGTAAGCGCTGGCAGCACGCAGCGCTGGCAGCACGCAGCGCAAGCAAGTGCATTGACGAAAGCACTTGCTCGCGCCGCGTGCTGGTTCGTTTTTCCACTTCACGTCGTCACGCGCTTTTGGAATCTCATGCAGCTGTAGACGATGCACACCGCCGCCATGCCCGACAGCACGAGGGCGTGCGGCCATAGCTCCCGCCAGCCGGCCCCGCGCAGGATGACGCCGCGCGAGGCGTCGATCATCCACGTCGTCGGCACCATTTGAGCGACCCACCAGAAAAACGGCGGCATCGAATCGAGCGGGAAAACGTAACCGGACAGAAAGATGCTCGGCATCAGCGTGGCCATCGCGGTTTGCATGGCGGCCTCGCGCGTCGAAACGCGAGTCGAGACCCATAGGCCCCAGGCCAGCATGGTCAGAATGAACGGCATCATCAGCAGAAAGAGCGTCCAGAATGGTCCGTTGATCGGCACCTGAAACACAACGCGCATCAGGAAGGCGATGCCGCAGAATTCCACGGCAGTAAGGATCAGATACGGCAGCAGCTTTCCCACAATCAGCTCGCCGGGCCGCACCGGCGTCATGAAAAGCTGTTCCAGAGTGCCTTTTTCCTTTTCGCGAACGACCGCCCCGGCTGCCAGGGTCACGGCCATCAGCTGGCACAACACAACCATGAGTCCGGGAATGAAGAAATTGGCCGATTTCATATCGGGGTTGAACAGGACGCGCGGCCGGGAGTCCACGGCCAGCTGTTTCTCACCGAGCGCCCGCAGCAGCGAGTCGCGCAGCGCGATGGCATTGCCGACATTGACGGCCTCGCCGGCCACGGTGGATAGACTGCCGTCCACGAGGATCTGCACCTGGGCGGTGTCGCCGGCCAGCAGCCGGCGCGAGTAATCCTCCGGAATCTTGACGCCGACTCGGGCCCGGCCGTCCACGATCGCTTCTTTCAACTGAGCGTCGGAGTACACGGAGCCGATGATCTTGAAGTCCTCGGAACTTTCCAGGCTTTGCAGCAATTCGCGGCTCTCCTGCGTGTGGGCCTGGTCCAGCACCACGGTGGGGATGTAGCGGACGTTCATGTCGATGGCGTAGCCGAGCATGATGAGTTCGACGACGGGGAAGAACATCGTCATCATCAGCGTTTGGCGATCACGGAAGATGTGCAAGACTTCCTTGCGGGCGACGGAGAGGGTGCGCTGAACAGAAGCGGCGGCGAACATGGAGACACCCGCTGGATGAGGCAAGGAATCGAGCACCGGCGAGCGGGCGG
>DATKHW010000477.1:0-19462 GCA_035546275.1 Gemmataceae bacterium | reverse complement strand
GCACAGCAATCGAGCGCGCAGCCAAATGGGCGCTCAGCTGCCGCAACGCGGAGGGGGGCTTTGGCCAGTTCCCGGGCCGGCCTTCCGACGTGGACGCCGCGTCTTTCCAGTGCGGCACGCTGATCCAGGCCGCTCGAGCCCCGGGGGCGCCGCGAGACCTGGCCGACGCCGATACGCTCGGCTGGGGCCATGCGATGCAGCCCGGCCGGGTCTATTCCTGAGGGGAGCGCGCCGCGGATCGCGCGTCCCGGCTCAGGTGGGCGTTGAGGTCGAGGCCGCGTCCGTCGCCGCTTGCGACCAGGGGTTGCTCGGCAGCAAGGCGCTGTCGTAATCCCAGAGTTCGCCGTTGGTCAACGCCGCGAACACCAGGTCGGCCCCCGACGCGGTCCCCGTCGCGCTAATCTGGGCGAACGAGCCGGTGGAAATCTCCATCCAGCCCCTGTTCGTGTATTGCCACAAGGCGTCGTCCGCCGCAATCGCGAACGCCGTGTCCGCCCCGCCCGCCGCCACGCTCAAGAACGACGACGGCGCCGGTCCGGTCCCGCCCGCCGTAAGACCGTTCGACAACTCCGTCCAGCCGACGTTCAGCCCCGTCCCGCCGGCCGGATTCTGCTCCCACAACGACCCGCCCGCCACCAGGCCGTACACCACCGTCTGGCCCAAGCTGTTGATGCCCGCGCTGATCGATTGGAACGAACCGCTGGACAGCTCCGCCCAACCGCCCGCGCTGTGCGCCCACAGGTTGCCGCCCGCCGTCACGCCGTACACCACCTCCCCGGCGGGCGTGGAGACCGCGCTGATCGACTGGAACGACCCGCTGGACAGCTCCGCCCAACTGCCGTCGTATTCCCACAACGTGTGGGCGAAGGGGCCGGCCCCGGAACCCAGCACGCCGAACACCGCCGGAACGCTCGACGCCGCGTCGGCCCCGCTGATCTGGGTGAACGAACCCGTCGAGATCTCCGACCACGGCCCCGCCGGGTCGGCCGGATTGTACTCCCATAGCGTGCTCAGGTTGCCCTGGGGATCGGCCCCGGTCACGATGGCGAAGACCACCGTCTGACCGGCCCCATTCAGGGCCGTGGCGACCGACGCGATGGTCCCGGCCGGCGAGATCGTGGCGACCGCCCCGGTCTGCTGATTGAACAGGTTCAGCTGGCCGTCCGCCGTCAGAACCGCCGACTCGATCGCCGCCGGCGGCGTTGGGAACACGGTCGCGATCACCACTTGCTGGACAGTGCCGCTGCTGCCGACGAAGTCGCCGGCCGGCGTGTAGACCGCCGTGATCGCGTCCTGGCCGACCGGCAGGGTCGAGGTCGTGAACGTGGAGGTTGCGCTGGACCCGGCGCCCGTCAGGGCCGAACCGGGGCCTAGATCCACGACGCCGTCGAAGAACTCGACGGTCCCGGTCGGCGTCGCGCTGCCGTTGTTGTTGATGATGAGGGCGGTGAACGTCACCGCGTTGCCCTCGAAGGACGGGTTGGTGCTCGAAGCCAGCGTGTTGGTGGCGGCCTGCACGTGCTGGGCCACGCCGCCGCTGCCGCCGACGAAGTCGCCCGTGGGGGTGTAGACCGCGGTGATGCCGTCGGCCCCCGCCGGCAGGGCCGAGGTCGTGAACGTCGATGCGGCGCTGGCCCCGGCGCCGGTCAGGGCCGAGCTGGGACCCAGGTCGATCGCGCCGTTGAAGAACTCCACCGAGCCGGTCGGCGTCGCCGCGCCGCTCGTGTTGGTCACCGCGGCGGTGAACGTCACCGCGTCGCCGAACACCGACGGGTTGAGGGACGAGGTCACGACGGTGGCGGTGACGGCGTAGACGGTCTGGCTGACGGCGCCTTGGCTGGTCACGAAGTCTCCCGTGGGCGTGTAGACCGCCGTGATGCCGTCGGCGCCCGCCGGCAGCGCCGACGTGGTGAACGTCGATGCGGCGCTGACGCCGGCGGCGGTCAGGGCCGAGCCGGGTCCCAGGGCGGTCGCGCCGTCGAAGAACTCCACCGAGCCGGTCGGCGCCGCCGCGGCGCTCACGTCGGTCACTGTGGCGGTGAACGTCACCGCCTGCCCGGCCTTGGACGGGTTAAGCGACGAGACGACGCCGGTCACCGTGACGGCCAGGACGTCCTCGGTAACGCCGCCGCTGCTGCCCGTGAAGACGCCCGTCGGCGTGTAGACCGCCGTGATCGACTGCGGGCCGGTCGGCAGGGCCGAGGTCGTGAACGTCGACGTGGCGCTGGCCCCGGCGGCGGATAGGGCCGAGCCGGGTCCCATGGCGGTCGCGCCGTCGAAGAACTCCACCGAACCGGTCGGCGTCGCCGTGCCGCTTGCGTCGGTAACCGTGGCCGTGAACGTAACCGCGTCGCCGAACACCACCGGTTGCGGATTGCCGACGACGCCCGTGGCGGTCAGGAAATCGACGGTCTGACTGACGGCGCCTTGGCTCGTCACGAAGTCGCCCGTGGGGGTGTAGACCGCGATAACGTCGTCGGCGCCCGCCGGCAGCACCGACGTGGTGAACGTCGATGCAGCGCTGGCCCCGGCGGCGGTCAGGGCCGAGCCGGGTCCCAGGGCGGTCGTGCCGTCGAAGAACTCCACCGAGCCGGTCGGCGCCGCTGTGCCGCTCTGGTCGGTCACCGTGGCGGTGAACGTGACCGCCTGCCCGGCCTCGGACGGGTTAAGCGACGAGACGAGGCCGGTCGCCGTGACGGCCAGGACGTTCTCGGTCGCGCCGCCGCTGCTGTCCGTGAAGACGCCCGTCGGCGTGTAGACCGCCGTGATCGGCTGCGGGCCGGCCGGCAGGGCCGAGGTCGTGAACGTCGATGCAGCGCTGGCCCCGGCGCCGGACAGGGCCGAGCCGTTTCCCAGCAAGACGCCGTCGTCGAAAAACTGAACGGCGCCGGTCGGCGTCGTGGTGGTGGTCGTGTTGGTCACCGTGGCGGTGAAGGTCGCCGATTGGCCGTACGTCACCGGATTGGGGGCGCCGGCCACGCTTGTCTGAGTGCCGTCGCCGCCGCTTCCGACCACGGTGAGCGTGAAGGACTGGCTGACCGAGCCGGCGGCGTTGGAGGCGGTGAAGGTCAGGGCGTAGGTTCCGGCGACGGTCGGCGTTCCGCTCAGGACGCCTGTGGCGGCGTTGAAGGTCAATCCAAGCGACGCCAGTCCGCCGGCCGGGCCGCTCTCCGTCAGGGTCGGGGCCGGGGCGCCGAAATCGGTCGCCGTGAAACTATTCGCGACGCTCACCGTGAACGTGGCGCCGTTCGCACTGGTGACGGCGAGCGCGCCGTGGCCAGGTCGGGGGCCAGGTTGCTGACGATGGGGGCGCCCAGACCCGACAGCGCGTCGTAACCCACGCCCGCCGTGTAGGCGCCGACGGACCCCGACGTGACGTCATGGAAGTCCTGGCTGTAGTGCGACGTGTTATAGAGACCGTAGAGGATCGGCAATGTCTGCGTCGCGCCGGTGAGTGAGCTCATGCCGTCCGCGGCGCGGATCTGATCGGCGACGGCCACGACGCCGCCCATGAGCGGAGTGGAGACGCTCGTGCCGCCGATGGCGTAGACGTCGTCGCCGGTGACGGCGCCGTTGTAGGAGTCGTAGATCAAAACCCCGCTGTAGGGGTCGGCGTCGAAGGCGACGTCCGGGGCGACGCGCCGCGTGGCGCTGATGCCGGCGGCGGCCGTCGCCTGGTAGCTCGGCTGGCTCTCGAAATTGCTGACGCCGCCGCCCGTGGCCCCGGCGCCGACCGACAGCTCGTTCCAGACCGTCTCTGAAATGTACGCGCCGGTGGTCGGGTCGGCCTGGAGGTTCGTACCGCCGACGGCCACGACGTTGGGAGAATCGGCCGGGTAGTCGGCCTGGCCGGTCCCTCTGCGCCGTGGGGAGACGGGGCCGTTGTCGCCGGCCGCGGCGAGAAACGTCACGTCGGGGCAGGCTGCGGGTGAGAAGTCGCCGTCGTAGGCCGTCTCGCTGGAGAAGCCGCCGTCCTGGCCGAAGCTCATGGAAACGACCGTCGCCCCGCCCCCTCCCTTGGCCGTGGAAGCGGCCGCCCAATCGGCCCCGGCGAAGAGGTCGGAGAACGAGTCCGAATTGCACTCGACCAGCAAGATATTGGCCGCCGGCGCCATGACGTGGGCGTACTCCACGTCGAGCGCTTCTTCGATCTCCCAGTTGTCGTTCCCCGCCCCGGCGGGGTCGGTCCCCGGCAGGTTGGTGGTGCTGCCGGTTTGGGACACCTTTTCGAACGCAGGGTTGGGCAAGCCGAACTCGGCGTCGAACTGGGCCAGGTCGCTGCCGGCGAAGTTGGGGTCGGTGCTGTCCAGAAACTTGGGGTCGTCGTAGGCGTCGATGACGGCGATCGTCTGCCCGGTGCCGTCGTCGCCGCTCGGCAGCAAAGAAACCCCATAGGCGGTCTGAATGCCCAACGGCGTGAAGCCGCCGCCGGATTGATAAGTAGAGTCGGGCTGGGCGCTATTCGCCGACGAGGAGGTTTGCGCGGGACCAAGAACGTAGAGCGGGACGGCGACGCCGCCGGCGGGAACGAGCCTGCTTTCCAGCCCTTCTAAAGCGAGCAGCACGGGCCGCGCCGGCCGCAGCTTCTTCCCTGGGCGCAGGGCCTGGGACAGGCGTCGGAGCCAGCTCGGAGGACGCGCCGCGGACATGGTTGCACTCGCTTCCTTGGACGGCTGCTGCTGCGGCCCAGCTTTCGGCCGGATTGATGCACCCCACCGCCTTCGCAAAGACAATTATTAATGAGGGCCGCGTCGCAACGCAAGAACGAACCGCGGCGGACCGCTCCGTGGCAGGGTCGCGCGCCCCGAAGAAGCGGTCCGCCGGCGTCAGCCCGCCATGACCGCCGCCCCTATCCTGCTGCTATTGCGGACGGCCTGCGAGCCGGACCTGCCTTTGCGGCTGGAGTCGCACAAGGCCAACCGCAAGCAGGCGGCCGTGCCGGCTGCGCACGTCGAGAACGACCGCACTGGCGTGCTGGCGGGGCAGTCGATCCCCTGGCCGACGTTCGACGACATCGCCAAGCCCCTGCTGGGGCTGCTGGGTCCGACGCAGGCGTCGCCGCCGACGGACGACGAGGCGGGGGTAAAGGACGCCGAGGGCTGGCGCGGCAGGAGGTGGAGCAGGGGCGGCGGGCGGCGGAGATGACCGGCGAGTACACGGGGCGGTTCGCCTTAGCGGAGAGCTGCAGCCGGCGGCGAAGGCGCGGTTGACGGCGAATGACCTCGGGCGCAGGCGCCGGGCTTATGCGAGTCGGCTGGCCGCGCCGACGCCCGGCGACGCCGGCACGTTCGACGTTTCCTGCCTGGCGGACCAGCTGGCCATGTTCCCGGACGTAAAGCAGGAGAAGTCACGGCCGCGGCACTGGCACGAGCCTCCTCCCATCGGCGCCGTTGCCCAAGCGATGAATCACTGCGCGGTCGCAGGGGGCCTTCACGCCGCGGCGCTGGCCGATGCGGCGGACGATCCGTCGGGACATCAGCGCGAAGCGTGGTCTGCCATCCAGGTGCGACTTGAGCACGTCGAGGCCGACCCGGTCGCCTGGCATCTGCTTTATCGGATGAGTGATCAGAAGCTCATCCGCGAGGCGCTGTCGCAGGCCGCTGGCGCCTCCCTGGTGTTCGCCGACCTGCGCCCGCCGCGCGAAGAGGTTTCGCGACCCGCTCCGGACATCGGCTCGCTGCTGGCGATGGTCCAAAATGAGGCGATGCGTCTCGATGCTCTCTCGGCGTTAGCTACTCGGTTCGATGGCGGCCGGCCGCCGGCCGCCGATCCGACCGCGCCGAGTTTCGCCAAGCGGCCGTTCCGGACGCCGGGCAGCAGCAGTGGCTGGGCGCTTCTGGTACGCGGTATGCTCTTTCCCCCTCCGGCCTGCCGCCCGGCCTCAAGCCCAAGAAAGGAGCGGCCCGTGCCCGAATCAACTGTCCAGGCGCCCCCTCTACCTGTAATCGAATCGACCGTGCTGCCGGTCGCCGACCCGGTCGCGGCGTTGCCGCCCCGTGCGACGGCCCCTGGCCGCGTGCCGTTGGCCGTGTGGTTGGTGAATCTGATCGCGGTCGTCGTACCGTTCCTGGGCCTGATTGCAGCCGCTCTGTTCCTCTGGGGCTGGGGCTTCCGCTGGGTCGATTTGGGCCTCCTGCTGGGCATGTACATCTTGACCGCCCTCGGCGTCACCGTCGGCTTCCACCGCCTGTTCACGCACCGCTACTTCCAGGCCAACCGAGTCGTCCAGGTCGCCCTCGGCGTCCTCGGCTCGATGGCCGTGGAAGGCCCGCTGCTGTTCTGGGTGGCGCTGCACCGTCGGCACCATCAGCACAGCGACGCGGCCGGCGACCCTCACTCGCCGCACACCGAAGGCAAGGGCGTCCTCGGGCTGCTGCACGGCTTATGGCACGCGCACGTCGGCTGGGTCTTCGCGCCTGAGCCGCCGGACCTGTACCGCTACGTCAAAGACCTCCAGCAGAGCCGCCTGGCGCGCACGGTCAGCGCGCTGTTCCTGGTGTGGGCGGCGACGGGGTTGCTGATCCCGGCCGCCGTGGGCGGCCTCGTGAGCGGGACATGGATGGGCGCGTGGCTTGGTCTGCTTTGGGGCGGTCTGGTACGGATCTTCTTCGTCCATCACGTCACCTGGAGCGTCAACTCGATCTGCCACCTATGGGGCCGGCGGCCCTACCGCACGGGCGATCAGAGCCGCAACAACTACCTGTTCGGGGTGCTGGCTTTGGGGGAGGGCTGGCACAACACCCACCACGCCTTCCCGACCTCGGCGCGCCACGGCCTGCGCTGGTGGCAGCCGGACGTGAGCTACTGGGTCATCCGCCTCCTTTGGCTGCTGGGCCTGGCTCGGAACGTGAAGCTGCCGACGCGGGAGGCGCAGGCGCGGGAGCGAAGGAACGGCCGCAACGGGCCGGGGACGGCGGCGCCGTCCCCGGGGTAAAGGTTGGGCGCGGAACGACCTTGTTCCGGCCGCCGCCGTCGGAAGGCGCCACGACCGCAAACGCGATCCCGTGGGGTCTCCCGTCGGCGCGCGGCGGCGCTGGCGAGGCCGGCGGTCGCCACAGAAGGGGAAGGCGGCGGCGGCCGGCCTGGCGCGTCGCCGACGCTGGACGCCAAGGCGAAATTGGGTGAGGCCCCGTTCGTGGTCACGGAGACTGCGCCGGCTGGAATATTACGGGCCGCGCGGTGGAGGGGAAGTTGAAAGGCTGGACGCCGACCTGGCTGGACGGCGCGCAGGTCAAAGGGTTCCCCTCCTCGGCGGAGTACCCGGATACCACCGTCTGCGGCCTGCGGCAAATGACCATTGGGAGGAACGCCCGCCGCCCGCTGCGCTTCACATTTTCTTCACGCTTCTCGGCCCTGACGGCCGATGTTATTGGCAACCAGTCCTGACCATCGGGCCGCCTCCCGGTCGGCCCCCGCCCGACGTGGGCGGGGGCCGTTTTGTTTTTGCGATGCCGCTGCCGCCGTCAATGTTCATGCCGGTGGCAGAAGCCGGCTGTGACCCCGTCGCAGCAGACGAGATGGCGGCGCACCAGCGGTGGGCCGGGCCGGCGACGCCGGCGGCTGTGGCCGTCGCGTCGGCCAGGGCGCTCCGGGTCGGTGCGGGCGCACCTGGCCCTCGACCAGGGCGGCGGAGCGAGCGCGGCCGCGACCCCGCGAACGGCGGGGCCGGCGGCTGGGGGCCGGACGACGGCGCGACAAGACCCGGCTCACGCCGGCCGCGGCGCGCCGACGTCATTCAGCCCGCCGCAGGGCCTCGCGGCAGGCGGCCGCCTCTTCCCGCCGCCGTCCCAGCAGACGGTCCAGCGTGGCCAGCTCGGCCTCCACCCAAGAGGTGGCCTGCGTCCGCAGGTCGCCCACCGCCGCGCCCACCGCCTCCGCCCAATCCCTGGCCAGGCGGGTCAGGTTCTTCTCCACCTCCCAGGGGACCAGGCCGAGGACGCGCCGCCGGAACAGCCCGCCGACCAGCCGCATCGGCAGCGCCCACCAGAGCAAGGTCCAATCAGTCGTGAAAGCCCGGCCCACGGCCGCGGGAACGTCCGCCAGGTGCGGCGGCTTGGCCTCCCAGGCCGCCGGCGAGACGGCCACGCCCGTCGGCTCCGGGATGTTCCGGGCCAGGCGGTCGCGGAACGCCTCGACGACGCGGCGGAACCGCTTCTGAGCCTGGCCCAGCAGGTCGCCCGCCAGCGGCGCGGCGTCCAGCGACAGCGGCGTCAGCTCCGCCGTCAGGCGCTCGGCCGTCCACGCCTCGTACTGATCGGACTGCCGGGCCAGGTTCCCCGTCCACGTCCGCAATGCGGCGGCCAGGCCTCAGTCAGTCGCCGCTGAACCGCCCACCGTTCCGCGAAGAGCGCCTCGTGGAACGCCGGCCGCGTCCCGTCGGCGGCCTCCTCGGCCAGCCGCAGTTCGTCCCGGATCACGGCCGCGTTGACCGACTCGTCCAGAACGGCCGTCCGCAGACGGTCGCGGTCGGCGTCGGCACGCTGCGCCGCCTGGAGTCCGACCGCCAGGTAGTCGCGGCAGGACCGGGCCAGGGCGCCCAGCTTCAGGGTCAGCGCCGCCCGCCGCCCACCAGCCCCACGACGATCCGCGACTGATGGATCACCCGCAGCGTCGCAGCCACGACGATGAACCCCTTTAGCTCCGGCCCCGGTTCCACCTGCAACACGCCTTGCGGGTCGTTCAAGGGCTGCACTTCGTATTCGTCCGCGGTACACGCCGCCGATTTTCCATCGGTCGGAGCCGCTTGTGATCTGCACGCGGAAGCGGGACCGCTTTCCGTCGAGGCGGGCGGTCTCGTCGGCGCTGGGATAGGCCGGGTCGTGGACGACGGACGGTGGCGATTGCGTGGAGCGGAGCGGAGCGGGCCGCTGAACAGCTGGCCGACCGCGAACATGCCGAGCGGCGCGATGACGGCGGAAAGGGCGACCACAACCAGGAGGTGGCGGATGGGCGTCATGGGGCCGATTGTCCACCTCGCCGACGCGGGATGCAAGCGGCTCGGCCGCTGCACGGCTGAGACAACCGGCGGAAACCGGCGACAGAGGGGGCGACGGCCTCAGTGGCCCTTGGGCTTGAGTTCGACCTGTGAACCCCTCGTCGAGCCCGTGCCGCTCACCGACTTGGGGAGCGTCGATGGGGCGAAGATCTTGCGCATGGATCAGGGCGTTCCAAAAAACCCGTCCGCCGTCAGCGCCAGAGTCAGGTAATCCTCCGTGCCGTCGTGGTAAAAGACGATGTGCTCGGCCGGGACCTTGTTGGCGCGAAGCGGCGGCAGGACGAGATCCTCGCACTGGACTTTCCCGAAATAGGCGCTGTCGGGCTGGGACATTGCCGCGACTGCAAATACGTTTGAGCGTGCAAATACGTTTGAGCGCTTGTCCTCGGGGATCGGGAGGAACATGGCGTCGTACGTCGCCTTCCTCCCAGCGTCGCAGGCGCCGAAGTGCACCATCGCAATGTGCTTTGGGTCGGTGCAATGGCTGGCGACAGGGATGCACCCAGCGATGTGCTGTGTGCAGTACGAGAGCTCTTCCTTGGCATGGCCCCAAGATTTGAGGCTGTGGTAGGACGAGTTCGAGGCGGCTTCCACGGCCTCGCCGCCCAGCTGCACAAGGAAAGGCCCCGGCTCGTCGATGTAAGAGGGGTGAACGATGTTGCAGGCGCGGATGGGCGTCAGTTCCGTAACGCGTTTGTAATGCTGCGGCACTTGTAGACCCTCGCAGAGATGCGACGATGGGCCGCGACTTATTGTCCGGCGCAGGACTGCAGCGGTCAAGACGCCGCCAACGTCCCGGCACGGCACCCCATGCCTCGCGGCACTGTCGCCCTGTCTCAGGGGGGAAGGGAAGCATGATCCGCCTGCCACAAATCAAGACCCGCATCGTCCGCTTACGGGAGTCGGCCGAGGTGATCGACCGGGAAGTGAACGCACAGAAGCGCGCCGAGGAACTGCTCACGCCGTTGGGGCGGCGGCGTTACGTTGACGCCACGACGGCACGCTGGTCAGGCCGGACAACGCCTGCTGCGCCGCGGCGGTCGCGACTGGAGAGCGTGGAGATTGACGTCTGCTGGTATGTCTTTGCAACCGGCCGCGGCCTGGCGCGAAAGGTGGAATGCGAGGAGGAAGTAAGAGGAGGCCAGAGCGCCCAAAGCCGTCGCCCAGTCAGCTTTGAACCTCATCTGGCCTCCGCAAAGACTATAAGCGGGGTTCGCCCGGCGTCCCATCCGTAAAACTACGGATTCTTGCGCGACGCGTCGTCGGCGGTGGGGCCCCCGTGGGGTTCGCGGGTGAGAGGCGATAGGCCCCGCCGGGCGGCGTAGCGGATCAGGTCTTTGTGGTCACGGAGGCCCAGCTTGCCCATCAGGTTGGCGCGGTGGCTCTCAACGGTCCGAGGGCTAATGAACAGGCGCCGGGCGATCGCTCCGCCGCTGTGGCCCTCGGCGGTGAGGTAAAACACCTCCCGCTCGCGGGCCGTCAGCACATCCAGGGGGTCGCGGGAGGGACCCCGCGCCTTCCGAACGTAAACGTCCAGGGCGGCTTCCGAAATGGCAGGGCTGATGAATCGGCGGCCGGCGGCGGCCTCGCGCACTGCCCGGACCAGCTCGTCCGCGCCGGACTCCTTGAGCACGTAGCCGGCCGCCCCCGCGCGCAGGGCCTCCGCAATGTAGGCCACGTCGGCGTGCATGGATAGGATGACCGTGCGGGTGCGCGGCGACAGCCGGGCCGCCTGCCGCGCCGCCTCCAGGCCGCCCAGCCCCGGCATCATCAGGTCCGCCACCAGCACATCGGGCCGCAGCCGCCCCACCAGACGCAACGCCTCGCCGCCGTCGGCGGCCTCGCCCGCCACCCGGAAGCCCGGCTCGGTCCGCAGCAGCGCGCAAAGCCCCTGCCGCACGACGCGATGGTCGTCAGCCACCACGAGCGTCAGCGCCATGGCGGTCCCCCTCGCCGGCCCCTTCGGGCCATTCCGCGCTCAGCCGAGTCCCCGCGCCGGCCGCCGCCGCCAGTTCCAGGCGGCCGCCCAGCAGGGCCGCCCGCTGGCGCATCCCCGACAGGCCGCAGCCCGCCCCGCCGGACGCGGCCGCCTCGGGGTCGAAGCCCACGCCGCGGTCCTCGATCACAATACGCAGCGTCTGGGCGTCGAGCGAAACCTGCACCGCCGCCTCCCCAACCCTGGCGTGACGCGCGACGTTGGTGAGGGCCTCCTGCACGATTCGGTAGGCGGCCGTCTCCCCCTCCGGCGAGAAGCGGCGCTCCAGCCCCTCATGGCGGAAGGCCACGCGCACGCCGGTCTGCGCCGTGTAGCGCGGCAGGAGCCACAGCAAGGCGGGCAAGAGGCCGAGGTCGTCCAACATGCTTGGCCGCAGGCGCAACGACAGGTCGCGGACCCGCGCCGTCAGGTCGCGCAGCAGCGCGCGAGCCTCGCCGACCGCCTCGCGCAGGCCGTCGCCGTCCAGGCGCTCCCCGCGCCCCAGCGTAAGGCTCAGCCCGGTCAGCAGCTGGCCGACCTCGTCGTGCAGCTCGCGCGACAGGCGGCGCCGCTCCTGCTCCTGCACCTCTAGCAGACGCTGCGACAGGGCCCGCAGCTCTTCCTCCGCTTTCAGCTGCGGGGTCAAGTTCACCGCGATGCCGCCGACGTAGAGGCCGCCCGCGGCGTCGCGGAAAGGGAACTTATAGGCGCGCCAGGACTGCGGGCTGCCGTCGGGGTCGGGCGCCGTGTCCAGGAAATCCATCCCCGCACCGGCCTCAAGCGTGGCGCGGTCGGCCTCCCGGAACGCGCGGGCTACGTCGGCCGGCCAGACCTCGAAGTCGGTCAGGCCGCGCAGGTCGGCGAGCCCCCGCCCGTACCGCTGCTCGAAGGCGCGGTTGACGTAGACGTAGCGGCCCGCCTCGTCCTTCATGAAGGCGACGGCCGGGCTGTGGTCCATGAACGCCTGAAAGCGCTCCTCGCTCTCGCGCAGGGCCTCCTCGGCTCGCCGGCGCTGGGAGCCGTCGCGGGAGTAGACGACGAGGCCGCCGGGGAAGGGATAGGCGCGGATGTCCAGCCAGCGGCCGCTGAGCAAGCCCCGCATCTCGAAGTGGACGGGCGTCTGCTCCCGCACGGCGCAGCGGTAGTGGGCCTCCAGGGGCGTGCCTAGCAGGGCCGGGTACTTCTCCCAGAGGGCCCGACCGACTAGCGCCGCCGCGGGCTCGCCGGCGTCGAGCGCCGCCTGGCGGTTGACGTGGACGAAGCGCCAGTCCCCGTCGAGCACGAAAAGGGCGTCGGTGATCGACTCCAGGGCCTGCGTTACCCATGCGGCGGAGGTCGCCGGGGGCGGCCCGGCGGCGGCCGGCGTGGGCCCCTTGTCGTCGCGCCTGCGTCGCATGCCGGGCCTCGGGGAAAAGGCCCCCGCCCGCCGCCCTGGCGGTGGCGTCGTGGGGCAACTATGAGGTTACCCGCCCCGGCGGCCGGGGGCAACCGAAAAGGCCCCCCCACGCCGCTTCCACAGGCGGGAAAAGCTTCGCGCGAAGTGAGGGTCGGCGTAATCGGTCTCCCCGGTCGGCCACAACCGTACTCGTTGTCATCGGGCGCTTCGGTTTTGAGCGCCCGCTGACACTCGTGCGGCGCGACAGGCGAATGGAAGGCCGCACTCTCCCCGCTTTGCTGTCCCGCTCCTCCCCTTTTCCGCCGCCGCACATCTTCCTGCGCGGGCCGCGAATCTAACTGGGAAGGGGACCATGCTCCAATTCCCGCAAATCCAGGCCAGCATCATCCGTCTGCGCAAGCGCTGCTGGAGGACGCCCTACGAGCGGCGGTGCATCAGAGGGAGTCTATCGCGGCGGGACGGCTGGCGCCGGCGCCTTTTCCTCTCGCCTTCCTGACGCCCCGGTACGATGACGCCTTCATTCGCCGCGAGTGGCCCGGAGCGGTCGGCGGCGGAGATAGCGGCGGCCCGCCAATGCCGTCTCGGCGAGGCGAAGCAGGAAGCCCAGGCGCGGAGCCGCCTGCCCCACGGCTCGCGCTTCGACGTGACGCACGACAGCCAGGCGGAGCGGCGGGCCGGCACGCTTCCCATCCCCAGCGCCGGCGGCCAGCCGGCCGTCTTCGCCGCGTCGGCCGGGGGCGTGAGCCGCCTGGCCTGCTTGTCCAAAAGGCGTCGGCATCGTCCATGGCCCTCGCCCCCGGAACACCGCTGCTGCCTCGAAGCCGCCTGGACGCCCTGGCCGGGCTGGGCGAGGCCCGCGCGGCGCCGGCGGGCATGGCGGAGCGGCTGGAGAACGACTGAACGTGGCGACACGCCAATCCACGGGGAGAGCGGCCGCGTCCGCCGGGCGCTCGGGGTGCTACGCCAAACCGCCGCGGACGGACGCAGCCGGCAGCGAGCCTATCTCATTAACCATGAGGCCCAAATGAGGGCCGGGCATCGGCGCCGGAATCCGCTTGCCCCTGCCCGCGCGGTCGAGTAGCCTCATCCTTGGCAAGGTTCTCGGGACGAAAGGGGACCGGGCGACGCCTGACCGACCGGGCCCGGCCGTCGCATGCCTTTGTAACAGCTACTTCGACTTTAGCCCTTTTGGCCATGCCGATGGCTGAGACCGGGCGGCTTGGAGCGTCGCTGCTGTAGAGAAATTGCCGTTAACGCTCTTCCGAGGAGATAACATCAACCGCCGGAGTCAAAGCCGAGGCCCCAGAGGGCGTCCATCTGGGAAAGATCGGTTGATATGCATGCCGCAGGCCGGTTGCTCTCTCCAGCGTGCTGTTCTCCGGGAGAAAGACTCATGCTCCGGGTTCTCGGTTCCCCGCGGTCTCTGTGCGATGGTCTGACCCGGCGGGAGTTCCTGCACGTCGGTGCGCTGAGCATCCTCGGCCTCGGTTTGTGCGATTTCCTGCGGGCACAGGACGCGCCCGCTGCGGCGGCGGCTGCGCCAGCGGCGGGCCGCGCCAAGGCGTGCATCCTGCTGTACCTCTACGGCTCTCCCAGCCAGCTGGAAACCTTCGACGTGAAGCCGGACGCCCCGGTGGGAATCCGCGGCGATCTCGGCTCGATACCGACGGCGATCCCCGGCTTTCGGATCGGCGAGTTGCTGCCCGAAACCGCCCGGGTGATCGACCGTACCACCGTCGTCCGCTCCATGACGCATCCGTATCCCGTCCACGGCGTCGCTTACGCCACCAGCGGCCTGCCGGACCCGCGCGGCGTCCTGGAAGTCGAGCCGCGCGACCCGGCCCATTGGCCATTCATTGGTTCGGTTGTGGACTATCTTCAGACGGCGCGGACGCGCGGCAAGCCTCCCGCCGTACCCACCAACATCGCCATGCCGTGGGCCTTCAGCACGCGCCGCACCAACCAGCCGCACCGGGCCGGCCCGTACGGCGGCTTCCTCGGCCCCGCCTACGATCCGGTGTGGACGGAGTTCCAGGGCGAAGGCACCCAGACGTTCGTCCAGGAGAACCGCGGCGTTGTTCAGGAGTTTCACGATCCCTATGGCGGCGTCCAGCCGGACTGCCGGTTCGAGGTTTCCGCCGAGGGCAGCCTCGACAAGTCCCTGACGCTCCATCGTCTCGACCGCCGCCGGTCGCTGCTGGAGCAGATGGAGCGGACGCGCCGGGAGGTCGATGCCAGCGATCAGGTTCGCAGTTTCGACCGTTACCAGGGCATGGCGTATTCGTTGCTCACGTCCGCGCGGCTGCGCGAGGCCCTCGACGTTCGCCGGGAACCGGCGGCGGTGCGGGAGAGCTACGGCATGACTCTGTTTGGTCAGGCGGCGCTGGTCGCGCGGCGACTGGTCGAGGCCGGCGGCCGGTTCGTGAGCGTGTTCTGGGACGAGTACGGGCTGGCCGACAGCGCCTGGGACACGCACTATCAGCACTACCCGCGGCTGAAGAACGAGCTGTGTCCCAGCTTCGACCGCGGCTACTGCGGGCTGATCCGCGACCTGGAGGCGCGGGGCATGCTAGCAGAGACGGCCGTTCTTTGCATCAGCGAACACGGCCGGACGCCGCAGCTGGCCAACGTCAAGGGGGGCGGGCGCGACCACTGGTCGCGGGCCTATTCGGCGATCTTCGCGGGAGGCGGCTTTGCGGCCGGCCGTATCGTCGGCAAGACCGACCGGATCGCCGGCGACGTGGTGGAGACGCCCGTTTCACCGAAGGACGTGCTGGCGACGACCTATCACTTGCTGGGAATTGATCCCGCGACGGTCATCCAAGATCGCCTGGGACGGCCGCTGCCCGTCGGCGGCGAGGGGAAGGTGCGGCCGGAGCTGGTGGATTAAAAGCACGAGCACAATGGCGAGCGGCCAGCGCGAGCCGGCCGGTGCTGCATCCAGTCGGCGACGAGGCGGCGCATCAGCCAGCCGCTCGCCAGGACGCGCATGGGTCAAGGTCCGAGGTGAACGAGACCCAAGACGGTCCGGTGCCCGTTGGACGCCCACTCCTCGCGGACCAGGCAATCCTGGTCGTCGTACCACAGCTCATAGGGCACGTCCCGCATCAGGCGGTAATGCGCGCATTCCTGCTCCTGCCCGGCGACCTGGACGCGCTCCTGGCCGACGTACTGCATACGGCCGGTCGAAGATTGGCCGTTATCACATCCCATAAGAGCAATGTCCTGGTTGCGCAGGCGGTCGTCCGGAAGATGCCAGCAACTGGTAGTCCAAGCGTCGGGCCGCAGAACGAATTCCTTGCCGTCGGCCTTGACGCGCAGGCCCTTCTCGTCGGCGTCGGCGGTGACGGCGAACGGCTTGCCGTTTTCCTTGCCGGTGCTCTCAAAGTGCTGGAGCCGGCCGTCCTTCCAGACTTCCTGTCCTCGATACGAATAGGTGTAGGCCGTCACCAGCAAGACGGCGACCTTCACATCGGACTGCGCGGAAAGGCTGGTCGTGCCGTCGTCCTGACGACGGATGGTCATGTGATAATCGCCCGCGGGCTTGCCGTCCACCTGGATGCTGAAGTCGCGGGCCTGCGCGTCGGCAGCGGCCACCCTCCCGGCGCCCGAGAGGACGATGCTCCCAGCAAGCAGGAGCCACGCACCGTGGGCGATCCGTCCAAGGAAGCCCCTGAGCCACGACGTGGGAGTCATCGCTATTCTCCAATTATTCGACGAGAGTGCGCCCGGCTCCGAACGAACGGGGCCGGAAGCGACCGGAGGGCTATAGCTGAAGGGCGAGACGCGGCCAAGGGGAAAACGCGGCGGCCGTGCCTGCCGAGGGGCGGCCCGAACGGGCGCCTCGCCGCCGAAGATGCGCCGCCTGGCCGGTAGGGTTCTGGATATGGCTGCCGCAATGCGCTGCCTGCGGTCCGGAGGGGCAGCTGCGCCGATTGCACGCGGGACGAGGGAGCGTGCCAGGCTTTCCACTCAGGCTGTCCGGAACTGCGGCTGATCGCGGGACGGCTGCGACGCAGCGACGCCCTGCCGGCCTGCCCGGCCGGCCCCCACACCGCAGGCCGCCATAAGCAACAGCGCGGCGATAGGCTGGACGGACAGGTGCTGCAGCGGCCGGTTCACGGGAAGCAGCAGCTGCAGCTGCGACAGCGTCAGCAGCACGCAGGACGCGGTGACGAGCGTCCGGAACCAGGCCGGCCGCGGCCTGGCCCAGGCCAAAACCGTGACAACAGCCGCCGCCGGGGCCAACTGAACGTAGGTTTGTGCTTCCGTGGCCGGGCCGAAGACCCTCATCCAGCCGCAGCACAGTCCGGCCATGCAGTGGAGCAGCTCCTCCGGCGGCGCCTGCCGCCGACGGCGCCGCAGGCGCAGCAGCGCGACGACCGCCCCCGCGCCGACCTCCAACCCGACGTACGTTTGCCGGCTCATCGGCGCCAACCAGCGACGACAGACCATCATGGCGTCCTGAAATCCGCGGTCCAGGTCCAACGAACGCCGCTGGTTCAAGCCCCACCGTGCCCATTCGCCATACTGCCGGACGACGTAGGCAGGCTGCTGGAACAGGAAGGGCAGGGCAAGGCACAGCGCCATGGCGGCCAGCCAGCGCGGCGCGAACCGCCGCGGATAAACGACGGCGATCACCGGCGCCAGCGCCACCGGATAGGCCTTGAGACAGCACGCCAGGCTGACCGCCAGGGCGGCCATGTTCCAGCGGGACAGCGCAACGGCGGCCAGCGTGATCAGGATGAAACCGGCGGCAAGGAGGTTGAGCTGCACGTCCATGAGCGTGACGCACGCCATGCCGGCGCAGGGCAACCAGGCGACGGCCCGGTGTTCGCGGCAGAGCGGCCGGGCCAAGGACGTCCGAGTCCACCACCGGAAGCCCAGCAGAAACACGGCGGGGGCCGGCAGCGCATCGACCTGGACGACGCGCAGCCCGCCGCCCCAGCCGCCCGCCCTGACCTCGTCGCCCTCGACGCCGCCCTCACTCGGCTGCAGGCGGAGGATCCGCAGGCGGCGAAGCTGGACGAACTCCGCCACTTCTATCAGGCTTTCCATCGCGGAGGCGGTCCTGGCCCTGGGAATCTCGCCGCGTACCGCGGATCAAGGCAAACGCCGAACCCCGTGGCCGTGGAAGTTATTTTCTCTTGACGGCGAGAACCTTATGCGGGTTCCCTTTGCGTTCGGTGAACCTTTCAATTACCCACGACCGCGCTCTTTCAATTCGAAGCCGAGGAGCATGGCGGTGGGCCGGGCGAGCCGGCGCCGGACGACCCTGCCGCCGGGTGCGCGTCTTTCGCCCGGTCCAGGCGACCTCGCAGCTTCGCGATCTGCGCGTGGCAGCGGTTGACCGTGCGCAGCGGGGCCGGCGTCTTTCCTGCCGGCGCCGTGGCCGCGGCCATTCGATCCAGCGGTTCGATCTCGGGCCTAAACCAGGTTGGCCTGTAGCGACTTTTCCGATTGATATGACTGCGCCGATTTCTCGATCTACACTAGGACACCGGGGTGACTCACGCTTCCTGGCTCGCGGCCGTCAGTGGAAGTCGAGGACTCTCACGCCGACTCGCTGCGTGTGTTCGGGTGCTTCGTGTGAACAGACGCCCAACGCGTCGGATTTGAAAGGAACTCGTTAGGCGCTGGCAGGCGACTTGCCGGCGCCTAAGACGGTCGTGAAACAGCACGTCCAGGGCGTCCTGCCCCCTTTCTTTGCAGGATCACGCTCCGTCCTACTGCCGCATTGAGAGCAAGCGCGAAGCGCCTTGACGCGTGGCCGTCGAGGCTGCGCCGCCGGCGACGCTGCTGTCGCAATAGTTGCAACCTGTTGCCGCAACACGCCAAAGGACGACTCGCCATGTTTACGAGCTTCCGCGCCCTTTCCCGCAACGTCCGCCGTTCGGTCCGCCCGGTTCGCACACGACCCGCGGTGAAGCCGACGCTGGAGCCGCTGGAAGGCCGACTGGCCCCAGCCGCCGGCGTCTCGTTCTCGCCGGACCAGTCGACGGTGACCATCCAGTACAACAGCCAGACCTGGACGATCCCGCGGCCGGTGGTCAGCCCGTGGAACTACCAGGCCACCGGCACGACCTACTGGGTGGCGCCCAACGGCAGCGACGGCAACAACGGATCCGCGGCCGACCCCTTTGCCACCATCACGCATGCGGTGGCCGAGGCACAGCCTGGGGACGTCGTCTACGTGGAAGCCGGCACGTACGTCGAGAACCTGTGGATCACCAACTCGGGCCTGGCGGGCAAGCCGATCATCATCAGCGCCGCGCCGGGCGCGCTGGGTCAGGTGACGATCACGCCGTCGGCGCAGTACGTCACGGCCAATCCGGACGGAGCGGTGATCACCCTGGAAGAGGCGAATTACGTCTGGATCAACGGCTTCGTGATCGAGGGCCCGCTGGGGCAGTCCTACGCGCCGACGTCGGAGCATTACGGGGCCAACGGCATCACCCGGCAAGACGGCGCTGGACTGGGCGACGAGGCGACCAACAACGTCGTTTACAACAACGTCCACTGCGGCCTCAAGGAAATGGATCAGAACATCGGCGCGGGCATCCTCATCCAGGACAACGTCATCTTCGACAACGGCACCGACAACCTGCTGGACCACGGCATTTACATGCCCGCCAACGACGTCACCATCAACAGCAACGTGATCTTCAACAACGCCGGTTGCGGCATCCAGGCCTACACGGACCCGACGGGCCAAGTCATCACGCACAACGTCATCTTCGGCAACGGCTTCGCAGGCATCCTTCTGGCGGGCGGCGACAGTCAGGTGTTCGACAACACCTGCTCGGGCAACGAATACGGCATCATGTATTTCCGCGGCGGCTGCACGGGCAACGTGGTCGAGCACAACGTCTTCGCCTTCAACGGCACGGACTGCGGGTGGGACGACGGCGGGGGCCAGGACCCCGCCCCGAGCGACAACACCGACAACTACAACTGCTACCACCCGGGTCTGCCCAACCCGAACATCAACCCCGGCCCGAACGAAGTGCTGGCCGACCCGCTCTTCGTGAACGCGACAGATGGGGACTTCCAACTCGCGCAGGGCAGCCCGGCGACCGGGGACGGGGCCTACGCC
>DATKHW010000476.1:0-6450 GCA_035546275.1 Gemmataceae bacterium | reverse complement strand
AACCATCAGGAAATGTGGGCGCAAGTCATCTTGGCGAAAAGACAAACAGGGAAAGGATGCCAATTCAATACGGCGACCGCAAACTCGTCATGACAGTGAGGTTGAGTTGCCGCCCCGTCCTTTCGGCCGCTTATCCTGACGCCGGCCCGTCTGCCGTCCGGGCCGGTAGCCCTTGGTCGGCAGGCCCCGCTCGCCAGGCTGCTCACCCCTGGCCGGGTTGGCGACGCTGTGGTAATGGTCCGCGTCATTGGCCCGGCGCCTGCGCGCCTCGATCGCCTCCTTCGGCGGCTGAGCCGGGATGAGGCAATCGCAGCCGCCGCCGATCAGGTCGGTCCGCCCCGCCTGGATGAGCGCCTCGCGCACCGTGAACCAGTTCTCCGGCTTGAAGAACTGCATCAGCGCCCGCTGCAGCTTGCGGTCCCGCAAGTTGCGGGCGATGTACACCTCTTCCTTCGTGAACGGGTCGATGCCGGTGTAGTACATGCATGTCGCGATGTCGAACGGCGCCGGGATGAAATCTTGCACTTGGTCGGGCCGGTAGCCGTTGCGCTTCAGGAACAGGGCCAGGTCGATCATCGCGTGCAAATCCGATCCGGGATGGCTGGCAATGTAATACGGCACGAGGTACTGCTTCGACTTGCCGCCTTCCTGCGACGCCTTCTTGAACTCCCGGGCGAAGCCCTGGAAGTCGTCGCTGTCCGGCTTCTTCATCAGGGCCAGCACTTGCGGGTCCGTATGTTCCGGGGCAACCTTGAGGTGCCCGCCGACGTGGTGGGCGGCCAGCTCGCGCATGTATTCCGGCGAACGCTGGGCCAGGTCCATGCGCACGCCGCTGGCCACCAGCACCCTGCGAATCCCCGGCTCCGACCGCGCCTTCCGCATCAGCTCCACCAGCGGGCCGTGGTCGGTTCCGAGGAGTTTACAGATCGTCGGATGCACACATGACAGCCGCTTGCACTTCGCCTCCACTTCCGGCCGGGTGCAGCGCATCTCGTACATGTTGGCCGTCGGGCCGCCGATGTCGCTGACCACGCCGGAGAACTCCGGGTCGGCCGCCATTTGGCGCACTTCCTTCAAGACGGATTCCTGCGACCGCGATTGGATGATACGGCCCTGGTGGGCGGTGATCGAGCAGAACGTGCAGCCGCCGAAGCAGCCGCGCATGATCGTCACGGAGTCCTTGATCATTTCGTGGGCGGGGATCGGCTCGGTGTAGGACGGGTGCGCCCGGCGGGTGTACGGCAGGTCGTAGACGCGGTCCATTTCGGCTTGCGACAGCGGCAAGCAGGGTGGGTTGACGACGACGGCCTCGCGGTCATGGAACTGGATGAGCGTCTTGGCGTTGTAGGGGTTCGTGTTGATGTGGATGACGCGCGTCGCTTCAACGAAGGCGAATTTGTCGGAGCGGATTTGTTCGTAAAGCGGAAGGATAATCGCATCGTCAGGAGCCCGCAGCGCCAGCAAGGGCTGGGTTGGGGGACACTTGCTGGCGCTGCGTGCTCCCAATGTCTGCGCCTCGCGCGCCCCCAGCACATACGCAATCCCCCGCATGTCGCGCAGGTCGCGCACCGTTTCCCCTGCGGCGAGGCGGCGGGCGATCTCCACGATCATCGTTTCGCCCATGCCGTAGGCGAGCAGGTCGGCCTTGCAGTCCAGCAGGATGGAGCGCCGGACCGTGTCGCTCCAGTAGTCGTAATGGGCCAAGCGGCGCAGCGACGCCTCGACGCCGCCGGCGATGACCGGCACGCCGGGAAACGCCTCGCGCGCCCGGTGGCAGTACGGCAAGGTCGCGCGGTCGGGGCGCAGGCCGATGCGGCCGCCGGGAGAATAGGCGTCGTCATTACGGACCTTTTTATTCGCTGTATAGTGATTGATGAGCGAATCCATGTTGCCGGCGCTGACGGCGAAAAAGAGCCGCGGCCGGCCGAATTGCCGCCACGGCTCGCAGGAGCGCCAGTCCGGCTGCGGCAGCACGGCGACGCGGAAGCCCTCGGCCTCCAGCACGCGCGTCAGCAGCGCGGCCGCGAAGCTCGGATGGTCCACATAGGCGTCGCCGCTCACGAAGACGACGTCCACGCAGTCCCAGCCGCGGGCGCGCATTTCGGCGCCGCTGATTGGAGCCAGCGGGGCGGAGCGCTCGGTACAGAGAGGAAGAGACAGCCGGGATGAAGAAGTCATCCCCGCATTATACACGGATCACGGATCGAGCGGCGTCCAGTCCTGGATGTCGAAGCGAGCGTGCGGCGACGACTGCGGCGTGCCGGCGGCGTCCTCGTAAGCGGCGCGGCAGCTGCGCAGGATGCGGTCGAGGTCGTCCACAGTCAGACCGTTCTGCTCGCGGCAGAACATCAAGTCGGCCTGGCCCGGCACGTTGACGATCTGAACGTGCGGTAGGACGCGCTGGGCCTCTTCGCCGTATTGCTTGCCGGCGTCGCTGGCCGGGATCAGCAGGAACGTCTCGTCGGTCGGAGCGGCTGGCGCATCGTGCTGCGAGTCGCCGCCCCGCAGCGAGAACGCCCCGCTGCCGGCGCCGGCCAGGCGCTTCGTCGCGGCCGAGCCGATCAGCGGAACGGCTAGCTGCTGATAGGCCCGCATCCGTTCGATCAGCTCGCTCTCGACCGAGGCGGCGGCGTCGGCCGCGCTCTGGTCGGCCGACGACAGCTCCACCTGGGCCACGTCAGTTACCGGCAGATAATCGCCCAGCGTGGACACGGCCTGGTTGACCAGCGGCACGGCGAAATGGCGGATCAAATCGTTCGTGTTCATGCACGCCTGGAACAGACCCTTGCGCGGCGCCAGGACCTGGTCCTGCAATTGCTGATCGAGATGGGCCCAGTGTTCGTTGTTGAGGCTGGCGAGAAAACGGTTGGCGGCCGTCTCCAGCTGCTCGGCGCCCTCCGGCAAAACAACGCGGTGCGTGGCGGATTCGCGCACCGCCTCCCAGAACGCCTCGGTGGACAGGGCCGGCGCCGGGCTGTAATCCTGCGACGGACCGCCGCCAAGCATTCGCAGCTCCTCGGCGCCGTCGCCTTCGACTATGTCCGCGCCGTTCTCCACCGCCACGAGCGTGTCCTGCATATGCCGCAGACGCTGACGGCACAAAGTCAGGTCGCGCAATCGGTCGCCGAGCCGCCCGCGCAGAGCGGCGAAGAACTGGCTGACCACCGTGGCCAGGTCGTCGGACAAGCATTGCCGGGCGTAGGCGGCGAGATTATCCACGAACAAACGCAGCTTGCGCCGCGACTGGTTGCCGAACCAGCTGAAACCGCCGCTGGTGACGCAACTCTCCAAGGCCGCCTGCAAGCGCGTTTCCGCCTGGCCCGCCCGCCCCGCATGCTGGCGCAAACGATCGGCGTGAGCGGCGGCGGCATCGTTGCAGTAGCCAATGAACCGGGCCAGGGCGGCCTCGGCCAACGCCAACCGGCGGCCCGGATGATCCAGCAGTCCGTAAGCCGCTTCAGTCAAGCGGGCGTCCCATTTCTCGGCCAGCTGCACCGCGGCCAGCTCCAGCGACTTGGTCACCTTGCTCTTGCGCTGGTGGATGGTCGGAGCGCCGGGCGCCGCAATGCCGCTGCCGAGCCAGTCGCGGACCCGGGTCAGGGCCTGATGCGCCCACGCGCTTGGGTCCTCCAGCGCGATCATTTGACGCGACTGCTCTTCAATGTTGGCCAGCAAGCGTGTCAGCGCCTCGGCCGGTTCGCCCTCGGTAGGGATGGCGGCCGCCTCGCCGATGCGCCGCGACAGGCTCTCCGGCAGCAGCTCTGGATCGGCCAGCACGCGGGCTTGCGCCGCCTCCAGCAACGTGCCCTCTTCGCCCAATAACAGATCTTCTTTCACCGGGGCTTGCCACTGCTCCAGCAGCCGCTGACAGACGCGCCGGGCCGCCAGCCGCAGCAGCAGGCCGCGCGGGAACCAGATTCCGTAAGTTCCGAGACTGCGGAAGGGAATGGCGTCGTCTGCTCGCTTCAAGCGGATGCCGTCCAGGCGCAGGCCGAGCGGCGTGGTCATCTCATGGAAGAGGTAGCTGCCGAGATGGGCCAGGGCGTCGCGGCGGCTTTCCGGCGTCCGGTTGGCGTGCGGCAGGATGTAGACGTTGTCGAACGCGGACCCCTCGTCGGACAGCCGCGGGCCGTCCACGCCGTACTGGGCGGCGAAGGGGACGAAGGGGTCGGCGAAGTGGTTCAGCTCGGTGAGCGTGGCGTAGACGTTGGCCTGCTCTTCCGGCGGCGTGGCCGGGTCGTCCGGGGCGCCGCAGAACACCAGGGCCGTCACCGGCGCTTCGGGATGGTGCATCTGTTTCAGCAGCCGGCGCAGGGCGAAGCCGACGTCGGTCAGCGAACCGCTCAAGCCACCGCCCGCCGCGGCCAGGACATAGACGCGCGGCGTGTTGTCGCGGAGAGCGAGGCCGGTGTTGGTGACCGACTGATACAGGGCGTCGGGGTGCGTGGCCTGCTGCACTTCACGGCGGAACCGGCCCATGAGGCGCAGATAATTGTCGGCGAAGGCGAGGCGGCCCAGGGCGCGCGATCCCTGCGTTTTCAGGGAGCGCGGCATCGTGTAGAGCTTTTCGCGCGGCATCCAGTCGCCGAGGAAGTCCAGCTGCCGGCGTCGGTAATGCGACACGGCTTGGAGCGGCAGGTGGTAGACTTCGCCCGGTTTAAGGGCGACTTCCGGCGAGCCGCGCGTGGCCGCCTTGACGGCCTCGGCGTCCACGTCGATGTAGAGAAAACGGATCAGGGGCGTCTTTTCCAGGTCGCCAAAGCGATCAAGGAAACGGCAGCGCAGCTCCAGCAGAGCGCGACGGCCGAACCCGCCCAAGCCGATGAGGATAGTCGGACGCAGCGCCCCGGTGGCCGGCTTGGCCACCGTCATGCCGAGGCGCGATTGCTCATCCTGCTGGGGGCCGTCGATTTCCGGATTGGAACCCGTCTTGCCGGCCGCGCCGGCGCCGTCGGCGATTCCGTCGCCTTCCTCCGACATCTGCTGGAGCAGTATGTCTTCCATGGTGTCCGCCATGGTCTTGGCCCGCTTGCCGTCGGGGCCGGTCTCGGCGTGAATGGTTTGCGGGGCGGCCGAGCGAGCTGTGTAGAGGGCGCGAACGAAGGCGAGACAGTTTGGGAAGCGCTTGGCCGGGTCCTTCGACAGCGCGCGGGCCACCACCGGCCGTTCCGCTTCGGGCAGCGCCCGCAATTCCGGCTCATCGTTCAAATGCTGCTGCGCCAGCTGGCGGGCGTTTTTGCCGGTGAACGGCCGCTGGCCGGTAAGCAGCTCTTGATAGACGATGGCGAGGCTATACTGGTCGCAGCGCGTGCTGAGGCCGCCATTGAGGGTTTCCGGAGCGGAATAGAGCGGCGTGACGCCGCCCATCATGCTGGAGGCGCCGGACCGTTCCAGCGTCTTGACCAAACCGAAATCGCCCACTTTGACGCGGTCGCTCACCAGAAACAGGTTGCGCGGCTTGATGTCGAGGTGCTGGAGGCTGTGCTTCTCGTTCATGTGGTCGAGGCCTTCGGCCGCATCCCGCAGATAGCGCAGCAGCGTGTCGCGTCGGATGCCGACCATGCCCGCCGAGAGGCACTCCTCGTAGGCGTCGTGCAAACTGCGGTCCGCCAGCTCCATGACGATGACCAATTCGCCGCCGACGACTTCGATGCGATCCATCGACAGTACGAACGGATGCCGGACCTCCTTGACGCGGTTGAGGGCTTTCAGTTCCTGCTCGGCCCGCACGCCGTCGACGTCGAGCGAATTGAGATTGCCGAAGACGAATTTGATGGCCTTGAAAAGGCCGCCGGGGGCTTCGCACTTCCAGGCTTCGCCGAAGCCGCCGCAGCCGAGCGGTTCGATGAGCCGGTAGCCCGGGATCGGTTCGGCGTTTGGCTCCCGGATGAAACTCATGGCTCGGTCCCTTGTCCCTCGTCGTCGCACCCTGGCCGCGCAGGACCGCGCACAGGAGACGACTGACGGCGTACCGGACGGGGTCTTACCGAAGCGTAGGTCGCAGGAGGCCGCTTGTCCAATCGGCGCGGCGGCGGCGGACGGGATGGGCACGGCGGCATGGCGGTTGCAACGGGAATTGTGGCGACGGCAGTACATTCCCCTTGCGGAGGTCCCCCATGAGCACCCATTCCACGGGCGGCGGCATGAGAACATGGCCGGCGGGCGGCGTCTGGTTCGTCCTGTTGGGCGTGGTGTGGATCATCCTCGGCCTGGTGCTGATTAGCGCGCCGCTGATCGCCACCCTGGCCGCCGTTTGGATCTTCGGCCTGCTCCTGGTGATCGGCGGCGTCCTGCACACGGTGCATGCTTTCACGGTGCGCGACTGGCCGGGCTTCCTGCTCTACCTGATCGAGGGTCTGCTGGTTCTCCTGGTCGGCGTCCTTCTGCTGATCGACCCGGTCGGCGGCGCGATCGGCCTGACGCTGCTGATTGGATTCTTCCTGGTCCTTG
>DATKHW010000475.1:0-3482 GCA_035546275.1 Gemmataceae bacterium | reverse complement strand
ATCGGTTGTTCCCGCAGTCGTGGATTTTCAGTCCGCGGCCGTCTTCAGCATGCACGATCGGCCAGCGGAACTACCGGCCGACCACCGTTCTTCTCGGTGAGAATGAGAAATGGCCCAGGAATCGGCCCTTTGCCTCCCTTTTGCCAGTTACTATACCTTCCGGCCGGCGCGGTTCCGCTTGGGCCAGGTGCGGCAGGTCTTGCCTACCACCGCGAGCAGCCAGGGCCGGCCGCTCTCGCCGTGGAAGCCGTCGAAGTGCTTGTAAGCCTGCAGGTAGGCCTCCTGCACCAGGTTTTCCGCGACATAGCTCGAGCAGGCGACGACTTCGACGCCTCGAGCGATCAGATCCCGGAGCAGCAGTTCTCCGGCTGCAGCCACGAAGGTCAGGGCGGAGAGAACCAGGTTCATGCGGCTGGACGGGTCCGCGTCGGCTGCGCACACTTTGCTCACTTCGTCAACCCAGGGTCCCAAGAGCTTGCCTTCGAACTTGATGGTCTGGGTCCGGTGCATACTCGCAATCCGAGTGAGCCGGAACATGGAGAACTTTCCCCAGAGTGCCACGTCGATGTCACGACGTGGTAAAGCGATCCGCGTGCCGGCGCCCCGCGCTGGCTGTGGATTGGCGCTGAACCATTGGGTCTGTCTCGGCTCGCAATCGTCAGGCTGAGGCGAGCGCGAGGCGCGGCCTCCCCAACGGGAGGGGCCGGCGCCACCGCAGGCGGTGGGAGCTACCGGATTTGGTGGGAGGCGCGCGAGACGCCGAGCTTTTTCATCCGGTTGCGCAGGGTATTCGGGTGCAGTCCCAAGATTCGGGCTGCGCCCCGGGGGCCATCCACAACCCCGTCGGTTTGTTGCAGGACCGCGACGATGTGGTCGCGATCCACGGACTCCAGGGTGAGTTGCGGCCGGCTGGGCGTTGCGGCGGGCGCCGCGTCGGACAGAGGGACGAGGTCGGGGACGACGCCAAGCGTGGCGCCCGTCGCCAGGATGACGGCGCGTTCGAGGACGTTTTCCAGCTCGCGGACGTTCCCCGGCCAGGGGTAGTCGATCAGCCGCCGCATGGTGTGATCCGTGACGCCGTCGATTCGCTTGCCGATCCGCGTTGCGAACTTGTTAACGAGAAAGTGCACCAGCAAGGGGATATCTTCCTTCCGCTCCCGCAACGGCGGCAGGGCGATGGGGAAGACGTTGAGACGGTAGTAGAGGTCCTCGCGGAATGTCTTCTCGTAGACCGCCTGGAGCAGGTCGCGGTTGGTGGCGGCCAGGACGCGGATATCGACCTTGATCGGTGAGCTGCCGCCCACCCGGTCGAATTCGCGCTCCTGCAAGACGCGGAGCAGCTTGACCTGCGTCTCGGGGGGAACCTCCCCGATCTCGTCCAGGAAAATCGTGCCCTCATTGGCGAGTTCGAAGCGGCCGCCGCGACGGGCGATGGCGCCGGTGAAGGCGCCCTTCTCGTGGCCGAAGAGTTCGCTCTCCACCAGGCCGGGCGGGAAGGCGGCGCAGTTGATCTTGATCAGCGGCTTGTCCCGGCGCTTGCTGGCCGAATGGATGGCGCGGGCGATCAGCTCCTTGCCGGTCCCGGTTTCGCCGGTGATCAGCACGGAGGCGTCGGTGGGCGCGACGCTGCGGACCTTGTCGAGTACGGCCTGGAGCGCGGGGCCTTGGCCGATGAGTTCCTCGAAATTGTGGGCCGCTTTGAGTTCGGCCTCCAGGTAGAGGTTCTGCTGCTGTAGGCGGGCTTGTTCGGCCTCGGCGAGGACGCGGTCGGTGACGTCCACCCAGACCGAGCGGCTGGCGTGCACCTTGCCGTCCGCCCCGCGGATCGGTTTCATCCACAGGCTGATCCACAACGGCCGACCGTCCTTACGGCGCATCTCCACTTCCAGCCCGGACGATTCCTGGCCCGCCAGAAGCCTCTGGAAGGATTCGGCGTACCGCGCTTTTCCGGCCGGGGCGCCGCCGACGAGGTCGGCGACCGACAGGCCCTCCAGTTGTTCCGCGGAGAAACCGACCATCTGCGACGCGCGGCGGTTGGCGCTGAGAATCCGGCCGTCTGCGCCGACGGACAGATAGCCGACCGGCGCTTCTTCGTAAAGATCGCGATAGCGCTGCTCGCTGGCGCTCACCTGTCTCTCGGCGCGCAGTCGCTCCATCACTGCGGCGACGCGGGCAGCGAAGATCCGCAGGAGGTAGAGATGACGGGGGTGGGCAGGCATGGGCCCGTCGTCGAAGACTGCGAGCAGGCCGAGCACCTTGCCTTTGCTGTCGAGCAGCGGCGCCCCCAGGTAGCTTTCGACCCCGAGCCGGACGAGAGGCGACGCCCGCGGGAACCGGTCTTTCACTCCGCTGGGGTAGTGGCACAGCCGGCCGCGCGTGACCTCCTCACAGGGGGTGCCGGCCAGGTCGTACTCGAAGTTCTCTTGCATTCGCCCCCGCGCCCAGAAGGCGAGGGTGCGGACGCGCGCGCTCACGCCGGGGAACTCGGAGATGGCGGCGAAGGGCACGCCGAGGGCCGAGGTCAGATGGCGCACTAGATCCTGGAAGAACTCCTCGCCGGTGCTGCCGGCGGTCCCCTCGACGATGGCACGGAGGATGTCGAGGTCGTCATGGTCCGCGGTCGCCGGCGATCCATTTCCACCGGCGGCTGGGGGGCTTGCCCCGGGGGGGTCCTGAATGCAAGGCCCGGCGACGGATGTTTCATTGTTCATCAGAGATCCTTCAGGGTCCGTAGCGAGCGGTTGGAGGCGTTGTCGATTAGAAGATCGGCGATGGGCGGAAATCAGCTCGAACAACGCCGCGGGCAATTGGTCGCCCGGTTATTATATCCGTCTCGCCGGCGACGGCGCCGGCCTCCCGTCCAGCGGCCCCAAGCCCCGCCGTCCACTTCTCCCCCTGAAACAGTTCCTTGGGTGCGCCGACGCGTTCCACACCCGCACGGGCGGCCAGCCGATCGCCGCCTGCGGACCCGTGGAGGGGGCCGAAGGCCAGGCGTGGTGCAGCGTCCATGCGGCGCTGCCACACGGCCCCCCGCCGTCGCTGCTGGCGGCATAGCCGAACGCCGAGCCGTAGGCGCTCATCGGCGGACGATTCCTGGCCGCGTCAGCATTGGGGACAACCGCGCTGCGACGCGGCCAGGCGCGGAAAAGTCAAGCACGCCAACGATCTTCGCTGAGCCATACGCGGTGCCGCTCGGCGCGTCGCCGCCTCGTTTCGGCGTCGTTCCAGGCCGGCCAGCGCGGCCCGCTTTGCTGCGAATCGCCGGGTCGCGCCGGCCCGCTGCCTCGGCGAGAGAAGTTGTGAGGATTTGCACTATCCGTTTAGTCGTTGACAGGTTCGCTTGTGCGGCGTTAGGATGACGATGGCGACTTGAATGCCATTCCTCGCGGGCCGCCCAAGGGGCCATCTCGATGGACCACTTCGAGCAAGCCGCGGCCGATCTGGCTGCGGCCGCCGCTCCCGACCAGGATTCGGTCGAGGAC
>DATKHW010000474.1:0-8821 GCA_035546275.1 Gemmataceae bacterium | reverse complement strand
GACTCCGACCCCTCCCGCCCCAGAGGACCGTGTAGTTCGCCAGCGTGTCCTGCCAGCGCTCCATCGCCGTTTGGAACTGCGCCATTTGGTCGATCAGCAGCCAGTCCTGGGCGTCTCGCGGCCGCCACGCCTCGGCCAACTCGTCACGGAGTGCGAGGAATTGCGCCCGCTCCCAGCTGCTGCCGCAGTACCCCATGACCAGGCGGGCGCCGCGGTGCCCGCTCCGCCGCTCCTGCCGGGCGGCCTCTTGGACTTCGCGCCAACGCTGGATGGCGCACTCCGGGTCACGCTGGTACAGGAGGTTCAGGCTGCTGAAGGTCAGTTCGTCGGGGGGGACCTTGAGGAGCCTCTCCTCGTAGTCCGGGTGCCGCTCTTCGCTGCGGGCCACGGCTTCCGGCAGCGACAGCCCGTAGGCCTCGCGGTAAAGCTCCACCGTCCGGCGCAGGGCCTGGGCCAGCTCGCACGCCAGCGCGGCGGCGTCGCCGGCCGCCGCCAAAGGCCCGGCGGGGGCCGGGGGTTCAGGCTCGCGGGCCGCCGCCACCGCCCGCAGGCGTTCCACTTCCGATTTCAGCGCTGCCGTCGCCATGTTGCACTCCTTCAATCCGGTTCCGCAGAGCGGCAACCTGTTCCGCCAGGTCGCCCGTTTCCAGCGCCCGCAGCAGGATGCCGGCCAGGTAGCCGACCGCGTTGCCTATCCTGGGGTCCAGCTTGCCTTTACGAACCTCGTTGATCGTCGTTGCCAGAAGCGCCGTCACGTCGGCGGCGCTCCGCACGGGGAGGTCCTCGGCGTCGGACAGGACCGCCGCCTTGCGGCTGCGGCCCCCGTTCCGCCGCGCCTCGGCCCGCCGCTCCGTCATTTCGGGGTCGTGGAAGATGCAGAAGTCGGACGCCGGCCGCGCGTTCGCCCGGCATGGCGTCCCATCGGCTCTTGCCAGCTTGCACTTTGGCGGCATGGTGGTAGTCACCGTCCCTTGCTCCCCCTGGGGGCCATGCTTGCAAGTGTCACAGGGCTGGGCGGCGGCGTCAAAGGCGGCCGGCCGCGGCGTCCGGCCCGTAATCCATCCGCGGCCTGCCGGGGCGGCAGTCACCCAAAAGCGCGACCAGCTAAAGGCAAGCCGATTGCGTGCACCGTAACAGCTCGCCCCCGAAGGCCATAGTGCTTCCCTGGTCATCCGCGCCCCGCGGGCCGTTCCCCTACGGGAAATCCGGCTCGGGCGACGTCGAGAACGCCCCGCAGGTGGGGCAGGGCCGGCCCAGCAGCATCAGGGCCGCCACGTCGCGGCAGATCGTGCTGCGGCTCACGCTGAGCTGGCGGGCCAGCCGAGCCTGCGTTCCCCGGTCGAACAAGGCTCCCGGCACGCGGAGAAGACGCGCCACCTCGGCGCGCCGCACTATGGCGCGGCATCGCCGGACGCCGTTGTAATGCCGCCGGCCGGCGGCCCGCCGACAGACTTCATCCCAACTTGTCGGTTCGGACCATGCCTCGCGCATATTGCACACTTCTTGTCGCCCGTGGGGTTGCACGCTTCTTGTGAACAGGCGGCCGTGCCGACCGAAGCCGTGTATGTTGCACGCTTATTACGCGGGACGGACTGCAACGCTTCCCGCCGACCAGCGACCGCGGCAGGGCGCCGGCGGCAATCCCTCGCGGCTGCCGGGTTCGCCGTTCACAGGAGCCGCCAGGTCGAGGCCGTTCGCCTGGGTCGCCCCTGGGCGGATCATCGGGACAAAATAAAGCGGCTCCCCCATTACGATACCCCCCCGCGGTGGGATCGATCATCGGGACAACGGGACGGGGCCTTATATAGGCCCCCGTCCCGTCCCGATGATCGATCATCGGGATCATCCGGACGATCATCCGGCCTGTCCCGATGATCCCGATGATGCGTCCGCCGCCCGGCGGACGCGCTTCAGGCTTTCGGCTGGCTTCATCGCGCCCTTGGCGGTCGGCACCTTTACGTCGCATCGTTCGATCAGTCCCTCCGCGACGAGACGCTCCACCGCCTGCCGGAACTTGTCGCCGTTCAATACGGCCTTGTCGCGGACGCGCGTCGAGCTGTACGGTTGCCCTGCGGCCGTCAGGTAATCGATGGCTTGCAGCACTTTTGTCTCGTCGTCCTTCCGCCGCGAGGCCTGCTGCTCTTCGCGCTTCGTCTCCGCCTGGACCTTCTTACCCAAGATCGCCGCGGCCGCCCCCTCGACAGTCGCCTCCCACTTCTTGCCGCTGAAGTCGTCGGCCAGAACGCCCTCGTCTACGTCCACGCTCCAGCAAGACGAGAACCCCGCCGAGCCCCCGACGTTCAGCCACAGCTTGTGGAGGCCCGTCCCCGGCTCGTACCGCTCGCGGCGGCCGATCAGCACCCACTGCCGGGCGAACTCCGCCACGCCCGCTCCGGACATGTCTTCCAGCTCGGGGACGCCGAACGGGTCTGCCGGACGCTTGATGAAGTGGTGGCAAAGGATAACGTCCGCGCCGGCCTGCCGGCATACCTCGGTGATGGCCGCCAGGAGCGGCCCCATGTCGTACAAGTTGCTGGACCTCACGTCCGGGTTGCCTGCGAGGAGGCAGAGATAAAGGGGGTCGATGATGACGACCTGAAGCTGATGTTTGCCAATTTGTTCCGCCAGGCAGGCGAGTTGCTCCGCCCGGCTTAGCTGCGGCACGGCGAAGCACCACCACACGCCGGCGTCCTCCAAGCGGATGCCGCGGGCGGCGCAGACCAGCCGGGCCGTGGCCTTGATGGCGTGCGGTCCACTTTCGCCGCTGAAGAAGCCGATGCGGGTTGGCCCCTCTGACTGGAAGACGCCGAGGAAGGGCTGACCCGAACCGATGGAGACGGCAAAGTCGCACAGCAGGCTCGTCTTCAAGCACTTCTTCGGCCCGGCGACGATGGCCGGCTGGCCCCGCACAAGGACCTTCTTGACGTGCCAGTGGAGCGGGTAGTCCGTCGCGGCGAAGGTTGGAGAGTCGATGACGGCTAAAGCGGCGGCGCCCGCGGGGGCGGCATCCTCAGACGGCGGCACGGCCGCCGACTTGGGCTTCACGCGGGCCGCCAGGGCCTCCATGGTCGCCCCGGTCGCCTCCGCCACGGCCGGCCAGAAATGCAGCAGCATGTCGGCGTCGGCCTCGGCCGGCTGCTTGTCAGCGAAGGCGACGGCCTTGTCGATCAGGTCGTCCAGCCACAAATCATCCCCGGATTCGCGCACTCCATGACTCGCAATCAGGGCGCCCGCCAGGTGACGGTAGCCGTGCGTCGGGTTGGCGACGTGCTTCTTCCACTCGTCAATCCCGTCCCGCAAAATGAACTCGTCCGGGTCGAGTCCATTGGGCAACCGCGGAGCGACATAGGCGCGGATGCCCGCGCCCTCCAGCTGGCGGACGCAGGACCCAATGCCGTTGTCGCCGGCCTTGTCCGGATCGAGGGCGATGGTCATGCTGCGAACGCCGCGGTGCCGGAGCGTCTCCACTTGGTCGCCGGACAGCTGGGCCGCGACGCAGGCTACCACGCGGCTATCCCCCCGCAGCTGCGGTAGAGCCGCATCGGTCGGACCTTCGACGAGAATTAGGTCACGATGCCCGGCTGCGAGAGCCCGATCGAGGTACATCGGCGACTGCTTGGTGTGCAGCCAGTCCTTCTCGGCGGCGTCCTTTGGGTTGGGCAGGGCGGTGGTCTTCGGCTTGCCCCCCGGCGGCGCTTTGTTGGGCCACTTGCCGTAGATAGTTAGCAGAGCGCCTGTGTCGTCATGCCAGGGCCAGGTCGTGTAGCCGACCAGGCCCTCGAAGAGGATGCGGGACTCCTTTATATCCTCCGGTGTGTGTCCGGCTTTTTCCAGGTATTCCGCCAGGAAACGGGCCAGGGGATACCACCCGACGCGAAGCTCCTGCAACTCAGGCTCGGTAAAACCCCGCCCGGCCAAGTATTCACGGGCTGCTGCACCGTGCGTGCCCGACAAGGCTCTTTCGCACAAGGCGACGGCGGATGCAAGCACGGCGCGCCGGGTCTCCAGTCGTCGGGCCTGCTCCTTATCCGCCTCCGTCAACTCCATTTCGGGAAATGGGACGCCGGCCTTCACAGCAAGGCCGCGGAGCTGCTCGATGAAGTCTCTCCCGCGAGGGGTCACACCCACTCCGCCGGTCAGCTTCCAGAGATACTGGATCGGCCCGCCGCCGACGTTGCACCCGGCGCACCACCATTGGAGAGTATTGCGGTCCACCACAAAGGACGTTCCGGACTTGCTTTCATGCCAGGGGCAACCGCCGCGGGATTTGTCTCCGGCGTGCTTGAACCTATGGGAGGGGTCCGTGAAAATGCTTTCGAGGGTCAACTGTGGGATGATCTGGGCAGCGAGGAAGACGCCGAAGTCCACCCGTCCGTTGCGGCTGGTATTCTTGCCAAGTGCTTGTCCGTTGCGCACAGTCACGGCGGCTCTCTACTCTGTCCCCGCTGTCCGATCAGCGCGACGCACACCCCGGCCGCGATCCGGGGCGTCGGCGTCTTAGACCGCGGCGGCGCTCGCCGCGATAACCAAATCCAGCCCCCGCAGGTCGATCGAGGCCCGGCACCGCGTCGGCCGGCCGCAATGCGTGGGGATAGCGACGGCCTGAATCTCGGTGACCGCTTCGGGCGTTTCGTCAATCCGGATAGTAGTCAATCGGTTCCGGCCGGCGTCGCCGGCGCGGCGGCTTGGGCGGTGGTCCGGCGGCCCGGCGCTGCTCGAAGGCGGCCAGCGCCTCGCGCGAAATAACCCACCGAGGACGGGCGCAAAGCACCGCGGCCGTGTTAACAGCGCGAAGCTCTCCATTACGTATCCACGTTCTGACTTTATCCTCGCCGACGCGGAGGCGTCGGGCCACCTCCCGCACGGTCAGGCTGCTCACCGGCGTGGAGTGCGAGGGCAAATGCGGGGTCAGGTTAGTCGTCATGCGACCCCCCATTCCGACAGCGGCGGGCATCTATGGCGTTCAACTCATGGCGGACCATTGCCACGGCGCGGCGGGTGTAAAGGCGTAGGGTCCCGGCGCGGGCGGAAGGGCGGATGTGGCGTCGAGTGGCCAGGACGCGCAGCACGCGATGAATCGGCTCGTGCAGTTCCGCGGCGATGACGCCGGCGGTGATGAGCTGTGGTATGGGTTCGGCGGCGGTCACGGGTGCGGCTCCTATCAGGCGGGCGGGTTGCCTTTCTGATAGCAGCGCTCACGCGGCTGTCGGCGGAAATAATTGCAGGGGGCCGGGATGTGTCATCGGGCGCTCACGCGAGCGCTCACGCGGGCGGCACATTCAGGCGCGCTTGCGGCCGCGAACCCTCGTGGGGCGGGCGTCGGCCGGGTCCGGGTCCAGGGGGCTTGGCTCATTTTCGGCCTGCTGCGAGGCAATCTGCCGGCGCAGTTCTTCGGCTTCTTCGGCTTTCGTTAGCTGGTGCAACACTTCATCTTGGCGGCCCTCTCCGGTCACACTCTCCATCTCCTTTGTGAAGCTGACGGCCTTCGGCGCGGCGACTTCACCTGTCCGCTTCGGCCGTGCCGGTCCCTTCCGTCGCCAGCGCGCCTGCTCATAAAAAGGCGTTGCGTGCCAGGTCGCATAGCTGCAGCCGATGCGCCGCGCTTGCTCCCGCCCTGAAGCCGTGTAGAAGCTGGGATCGTCTCTCGCTAATTCCCTGGCCTTTCGATCCGCCTCCTCCCGCGCCATGCCGTTCCCCGTCCCAGCCGCGGGCGGCGGCTTGGGCAGAGGCAACCGGTTGTCGATCCGGAATGTCCATGCGCGGTAGAACTCGCGTTCCATTTCCTGCTCGACTTCGATCATGATGAGTTCGCGTAAGAAGTCGTAGATGTCCGCCACAAGCTGTGGGATTCGGATGCCCGAAAACGCCACGACCGCCGCGGGGTCGGCGATAAACTCGCTGATTCGGCCATCGGCCGCTTCGACTGACAGCCCGGCCGTCCTTGCGAGCCATACGTCCTCTAACGCCTCAGCGCCTTGGGTGCCGAGGACCAACTGGCAGAGATAGTCGAAGATCCGAATGAGCGCCAGCGTCATGCTGTTGGACCGGTAGCCGAGAATTTCTACGGGAAGGGAGCGCGTCGCGGCCAGCGCGCCCTCCACGGGCCAGATGTGACTGGCGGGGTTGGTACGGTTATAGTGCGAACAATACGCCACCACCCTCCACGCGAACACGCGCAGGTCGTCCTCATGCCCCCCTGGACCGCGTTTGTGCAGATAGCGCTCCCATTCGTCAATGTAATGGGCGGCGGAGTGGGCGCATTGTTCGTCGCCTTCGCCTTCCGCCGCGTCGAGTTTCGTCTGTTGCTCGGCAAATTCCTCGTAACCGGTCCGGATTCCTGTGGCTTCATTCTGGATTACCTCAAGACAAGTCGAGATATTGGAAGCGGCATTGAACGCACTATCGAGATCTCCTCCGGCGACCTCTTCCCGTAGGGTCCGCAGCCTGAGCCCGAACGGGTCGAATTCGCCGCAATCAACCGCGGGCTTGCCGTTCCGCCGACGTGATTTGGCCATTTCGTCTGCTCCATCGCCCGGCCGGCCCTGACCGTCCCTCCGCGATGGAGTGGGGGGCGGGATGGCTAGGGGTTGGTCTCAGGCCGCCGGCATGACAACACGCTGGCGGCCGCCCGATTTGTTAGAGTGTAGATCGGCATTGCGGAGTAGCACAAGGCCGGCACGTTACTTCTTGGCTTTCGTTTTCTTCAGCGGGAACAGCCAGGCCCGAACGTGTTCGGCGACGGCCTTTAGCCTCTCGTCGCCGATGCGCTCGCGGTAAACGGAAGCCATGTCGTCACGGGCATGGCCCATGATGAAGTCGGCAGCGGGCTGGTCCTTGGCCTCGTCGGCGACGGTGCGGAAGACGTGCCTCAACGTGTAAAAACCGAGTCCTTTTCTCCCGTTTATCGCCAGCCGGCGCATCAGCGCGGACACCTTGTACACCGCGGGGGAGCTGGCGGTCGCTTTGGCCCAGGGGCGTCCCTGCCGCGTGAGGAAGACCAGCCCGGCGTCAGCAGGGTCTTTCGGCTCCGGCCGCTTCTTCAGCGCTTCTTTCAGGGCATCGACCGTCTCCGGCCACAGGGCGCAGCGGCGTGGGATGCCAGTCTTGGGGCGTGGGAAGCTCACCCACGCCGCTGCCAGGTCGAGAGCCGACACGGGCAGCGCGCCGCAGTCGGCCATGCCAAACCCGGCGTTGGCCCCGAGCAGGAGCATGGCCTTGAGGGGCTGGGCGGCGGCGGCGATCAGGCTCCTAACCTCCGCGGCGGTGAAGAGCTTGGCCCCTTGTTTCGCCCGATGGAGTCGTAGCACCTTTGCGGAGGGCCTTGTGAGGCCGGGGCCGAATCGCACCGGCCGGTCGACAAGGCCGGCGTCGAGCGCGTGTTTGAAAACGGAGCGCACCCGCTGGACGGCGTTGCCGAGGCGGACCGGCCCCCACTTCTTCGCCAGTTTGTCCCGCAGCGCCGTGAAGTCGGCGGCGTCGAGGTCGTCGAGGAGTCGCCGCTTGCCGAATTCGGACACGATCAGGTTGCATGTCTCGCGGTACTCGGCGAAGGTCCGCGCCGAAAGCTCGCCGGTGTCGAGCCGGGCCTGCTTGTGGTTCAAGAAGGCGTTAGCAGCATCCTTGACAGTCACGCCGGCCGCCGCCTCGCGGGGCTTGCGGCCGGCGTGCAGTGCGTCCTTCTGCGCCAGGTACTTCGCCAGGGCACCATCGGGATCGGACCACGGACCGAAGTAGTACATCTTGCCGCGGATCTTCTTGGCCCAGACGCCGGCGGCGTGCGGGAACAGCGGGAAGTCAGGGGAGGGCTTGCTTGGGCGGGCGGGCGCGGTAGGATGAGGCTCGGACATGGTGACGCTCCTGAACGTGGTCACTGTGTTCATCGGCCAGGGCGGTTACGACGCCCTGGCCACTTCCCAGGAGTATATCAGGTGTAGAGGCGGGTGTAAAGGTTAGCGGGCAGAAGACATAGCGATCGTCGTAAGTTGAAATTCTAAAAGACTTTGGAGAGGTGGCTGAGTGGCCGATAGCGCCGGTTTGCTAAACCGGTGACGGGGTAACACCCGTCCACGGGTTCGAATCCCGTCCTCTCCGCTCCATTTAAGCCCGGCTCCCTAAGTTATTGGAGCAAGAGGGCTTGCGATCGCGAATCCGATTGGCCCGGTCCACTGTGCCAGGAATGGGCCAATCGTCAATTCGACGGTATGTCTTCCGCCGTCCACCTGTCAGCATTCAGCTTTACGGCTCGAATCCTCAAGACATCGTCCGTTCGCCTCGGCGGCCTCCTTCGCAACTCATGAAACGTCGCCGGCGACTAGCTGGCCGCGGCAGACTACCTTCGCAGCGTCTGCGACGAGACAATCTGCCGTTTTGCCAAGGGACGTTACTGTGCAGAGCTGGAACCTTCGTTTGCGTTTAGGATCGAGTAACTCCCTTGCGGGTGAGATCGTCTAGTGGCGAAGCACAAGTTCCAAGCAGATAAGCCCTTGCGGCAATGAGGCAAGCGACTATGCCACTAAGGTATGGGGTGCGCTCTCTTCCGAGAGCGCACCCCATACCTTAGTGGGGTGGTCACGTCGAGAGCACCCTTGGCGCTTCTTCACCTGCAAGTGCAACGGGAGCGTTAAACTGATTCCGCCCGGTCCTGTCAACCAGTGTGTTCCAAGTTCGCGTCATGATCGGGGAGCTGATTGTTCAGAAACGGAATAGAACGCCACACGAGTTACCAGGAAACGCCGCAGGAGACATCCCCCGGCGTTTCCTGCTTTCCGCCTTTCCTGCAAGGATTTCCGTCGTTGCCGCTGCCGGCGTGGCGCTCTCCGTT
>DATKHW010000473.1:0-9620 GCA_035546275.1 Gemmataceae bacterium | reverse complement strand
CTCCGGACCAGCCCACAACCACGCGCCGCAGCTGATCCACGGCCACGCGGTCCACGCGGTCCATGCCCCACGGCAGCCCCAGGTGCAGCCCCAGCTCCGGCCGACCCGGCAGCACCCGGCCGAAGCGCCGCACCACGGCCGCCTCGCCCGGCAACACCTGGTAGAAGCCGCTGGCCGCGTAACCCAGGAGCGTGACCAGGAGCAATCCCAGCAGGATCAGCGATCGGCGTTTCACGGCGCTGCCCCCTTGGTCGCCGGCGTCGTGGGGCTGGCCGGGGGCGTCGGTTTGACCGGCGCGGCGCCGCCGGGCGTCGGGGGGTTCCAGAGAGCGTCGAACCACTCGCGGTGCGTGGACAAGAGCAGCATCGTCTTGTTGTCGCCAAGAATGCGCTTATAATCCTCCAATTTGTTGAGGAATGTGTAGAATTGCGGATCTTGCTTGGCGGCGTCGCTGCGGATCTTGTCGGCGTCGGCGTCGGCCTGGCCGCGGAGCCGCAGCGCTTGCGACTCCGCCTCGGTGCGCATCTCGGCCACCTTGCGGTCGCTGGCGCTCTTGATGTCGGCGGCTTGCCGTTCGCCGTCGCTGCGATAGGCGGCCGACTTCTTTTCGCGCTCGCTGATGATGCGGTCGAAAATGGCTTGCCGCACCGCCGGCGGATGGTTCGTCCTCCGGAGCCGCACGTCCACGATCTCGATGCCCCATTCCCTGCGAGCCGTCTCGCGGAGCTGACCGTCCCCATTGAGGAGGGCGGCTCGCAGCTCGTCGCGCTTGTGGTCCACGCGCGGCTCAAGCGCCTTGCCGTCGCCGACGGGGATTTGCTCCGTACTGATGAGGTCGTCCAGCTCCAGCTTGCCGACGGCGGCGCCCAGCGCGCTGGTGAGCCGCTGGCCCAGCACCGAATTGGCGTGGTCGATCGTGCCCATGCGGCGGATGAAGGGGTCCACGCTGCCGGCGTCGGCGATGCGCCAGCAGACATAGGCGTCGATGGTCAGCGTCTTGTCGATGGTGTTCTTGGCGGGGTCGCGCGTCAGCAATTCCGCCCCTGGCAAGTCGAAATACTGGAGCCGGCGGTCGAGGCGCTGCACCGACTGGATGGGCCAGGGCAGGCGGAAGTGCAGTCCCGCCTGGGCGTCGTCGGCGCCGTCGAAAACGGCGATCGGCCGGCCGAACTGCGTCAGGTAGACGAATTCGGTGCGGTCCACCGTGAAGATCGACAGGCCGCCCACGACGACGGCGAGGGCCGCGATTAGAACAAGAAAAAGGATCCATTTACGACGCATAGGTGTCAATCCGATGTCATTTAGGCTGGGCGAGCGGCCGGCGTAAGCCGGCTGATGGGACGACCAGCCGGCCCACGCCGGCCGCTCGCCTTGTTATGGCCCTTCGCGCGGCGCCATCGTTCCCGGCCCGAACATGCCCGGCCAGGGGAACGGCAGCGCGTCCGCCGGCGTCAACCACAGGTGCTGCCGGCCCGGCACATTTTCGGCGTCGATGACGACCTTCTCCCGGTCGGACAGGGCCGTCGCCAGCGCTTCCCAGTAAAGACGGAAATCGGTCAGCGCTTCCTGCTGTTTGACCGCCTCGTCGCGGCGTTCCTTATAGTGGCGGCCCGCGGCGCGGAGCCATTCGTCCTTGTCGGCCAGCGGGTGGTTCCACGCATATGCCACGGCATCCTGGAGAAGCGCCGCTTCCTCGTCCCAGGAGAGCGTGTTGCGCGCCTTGACGCGCGCCGTCACGGCGTCGCGCATCGCCTCGGCCCGCCGCACTTTGTCCAGCGCGTCGGCCTGGGCCTTGCGAGTGATTTCCAGACTTTTCGCCTCCTGTTCACGCTCGCGGGACAGCGCCTCGGCGTTCGCCTGGTTGATGCGCTCGTCGCGCTTCTCCATCGCCATCGTCACCTGGTGATACGCTTCCACCACCTCCTGCGGCGGGTGTAAATCGGCCAGCGATAGGCCCTCCAGCTTGACGCCCAGGCCCTGCGGTCCATACGCCGCGCAGCGCTGCTGCAAGCGCGTCAACGCCTCGGTATGGAACTTCTCCCGGTCGCGCGTCAGCAGATCGGCAAACGTGCGGCTGCCCACCATTTCCCGCAGCACCGACTCCGCCGCGTCGCGCACCACGGCCGGCGGATCGTTGACCTCGAACAGATAGACGCGCGGGTCGCTCACGGTGTAGCGGACCGTCGCCTGCATCTCGACGAGGTTGCCGTCGCCGGTAATCATGACCGATTCCTCCGGCACGCGGCGGACGCCGTCGTCGCCGTGGGCGCTCGACCAGCTGCGGACCGCCTGCTTGTCGCCGGTCGGCTGCGTGGTGCGGAAACCGACCTCGACCGTGCTGATGCGATCGGGCTGTAAGCGCGTCACCACGTCCATTGGCCACGGCAGACGCCAGTGCAGACCGGGGCCGAGGTCGTCCGGCAGCGCCCGGCCGAAGCGCCGCACCACCGCGCGCTCGTCCGGCCCGATCGTCGTGACGCCGCTGACGGCGTAGCCGCCGATCGCCAGCACAAGCACGCCGGCCAGGACCGGCCGCCAGTGGTGCAAGAGCCAGTGCAGCCCCGCCTCGACGTCGAACCATTTTTCCAGCCAGCGGTTGACCCGGCCCAGCCGGCCGCGCCAGCGCTCCGCCGCCGCTCCGCCGGTCCGCTCGAACGCCAAGAGCCGCATGGCGTTCAGCAGCACCGCCAGCGATCCGATTTGGTGATAAATCACCGCGGCCAAGGGCGACTGCTCATACCACCACTTGTTCGGCGCCAACAGCGGCCACAGCCAAGCCGTCGCGACGACGCCGGCGATGTTGACGCCGAAGGCGAACCAGAGGATGTTCTGCCGGATGACGCGGACGGTTTCGCGCGACAGTCGAACCAGGAGCGGCAGCTGTTTCAAGCCGTCGGCGCTCATCAGCACCACGTCGCCGGCTTCGGCGGCCACGTCGGCGCCGCCGCCCACCGCTGCGCCGACGTCGGCCCTGGCCAGTGCCGGGGCGTCATTGACGCCGTCGCCGACCATGGCGACGCGCTTGCCCTGCGCCTGCCAGCCGACCACGAATTCCGCTTTTTGCTGGGGCAATAGTTCGGCATGGACTTCCAGGACTCCGAGCGCTTCGGCCACGCGCTTCGCCGGCGCCGCCCGATCGCCGGTCAGCAGCGCCTGCTCGGCGATTCCCAGGCCGCGCAGCTCGCCAAGCACCGCGGCGGCTTCCGCGCGCACCGTGTCGCGCGCGCCGACGATCCCCAAGACCCGGCCGTCTCGAACCACCAGCAGCGCCGTCTGGCCTTCGGCGTCGAGCCGTTCCAGGACGGCCAGCGCTTGCGGCGGCACGGCGATTCCTTGCTCCTCCAACAGCCGTCGATTGCCGACGACGACGGCGCCGCTGGCCGTGCGGGCCGTGACGCCAGCGCCAGGGTGAGCCTGGAAATCCTCCACCGCCTCCGGCGCCGTCCCGCGCCGCGCCGCCTCATCCAGAATGATCCGAGCGAGCGGATGCTCGCTGCGCTGTTCCGCCGTCGCCGCGACGGCCAGCACCTCGCCGGCCGTCGCCCCCTCCAGCGGTACGATATCTCCGATTTGCAGGCGGCCCTCCGTCAGCGTGCCGGTCTTGTCGAAGGCGAAAGCGTTGACGGCCGCCAGCCGTTCCAGGGCCGAGCCGCCCTTGAGCAGGACGCCGGTGCCCGCCAGCCGGCCAAGCGCGGCGATGATGGCGGCCGGCGTCGCCAGGATCAGCGCACAGGGGCAAGCCACGACCAGCACGGCCAGCGCCGGCGGCACGCTTTCGCCGACGACGCTCGGCTGCGTCGCATCGAAGAACGGCAATTTGCCGCCGCCGGCGTCGCGGCCCCAGAAACTCTCGCCGATCAGGGCGCCGACGAACGTGACGGCCGCCAGGCCCAACACGACCGGCAGGAACCAGCGGGCCAGGCGGTCGGCGGTGCGCTCCAGCGGCGCCTTGTCCTTGAGCGCCTGGGCCGTCAGCTCGATGACCCGGCCGACGACGGTATGTTCGGCGACGCGCTGCGCTTCGATGGTCAGGGCGCCCTGCTGATTGAGCGAGCCGGCCAGCACTTCATCGCCCGGCCCCTTTTCCGCCGGCAGACTCTCGCCGGTCAGGGCGCTCACGTCCAGCGACGATCGGCCATCGACGACGACGCCGTCGGCCGGCACGCGGGCGCCGGGCTTGACCACGACCTTGTCGCCGACGCGGAGATCGCCGACCAGGACGCGCTCCTCCCGGCCGTCGCGCAGCCGCCAGCAGCGGCGCGGACAGACGGCCACGATCGACCGCACCGCCCGCTGCGTCCGCTCAAAGGTGAGATGTTCCAAACATTCGCCGAGCAGGCCGACGAAGACGACCTCCTCGGCCACCTCCGGCCGGCGCGCGAGAATGGCGGCGACGCAGGCGACGGCCACGGCCAGGTCCGCGCCGAGGCGGCCCTCGAAAAGCGAGTCGAGAGAGCCGTAAAGGATGCGAGCGCCGCCGAGGATGGCCGGGACCAAGGCGAAGCTGAAGCGCAAGCCCCAGAACGCGACCTCGTCGCCGGCGCTGGTCGTCCAGAGCCAAACGTCGGCGCCGATGAGGACGGCGACGACGGCGGTGAGGAGATAAAGGAACAGCCGGCTTTCGGGCTGGAGGTTCTTGCCGGCGTGGGAAATCTCGCGGTGCATGGGTGGATGGGGGCGAGCCGGGTCGCGTGAGCGCCCGGACAGGGCGAGCCGGGGACGTCAGCCCCCGGAGGGAAGCGTTGAAGTCAATTCATCCAGTCTACCCGTCCGCGAAGCAGCCGACAAGCGCGGTCGCGTTGTTCCGTTGTCGTCCATTCGCTCCAATCGTTGTCACGCCGACGAGCTGCCGGCCGCTCCGCCTACCAGGACTTCCTCCCACGGGTTCGTCAAGCCGGCGCTGTATTCCCAGAACGACGAGCCGGTCAGCGTGGCGAACACCTCGTCCTGCCCGGTCGGATACTGCGGCGCGCTGAGCGACGCGAACGAGCCAGGGGACAACTCCGCCCAGCCGGCGTTGGTGTGCTGCCACAAATTGTTCGGTCCGAAAGCCGTGATCGCGAAGACCTCATCGGGGCCGCCGGCCGTGACGCCGAGGATCGTGCCCGACGGCGACAGGTTTTGCCAGCTGCCGGCAAAGGCGGGGTTGTACTCCCACAGCGAATTGTCGGTCAGCACGCCATAGACCACGGCCTGGCCGGCCGCATTGAGGCCGGCGCTGATCTGCTGGAAGGAACCGACGGAAAGCATCGTCCAGCCGGACGGCGTGTGTTCCCACAGATGCGTGTCGGCCGTGACGGCAAAGACATCGTCGCCGCCGGAGGAATCGGTGACGGCGCTGATGGACAGGATGGTGCCGCCGGGCGAGAGCATGGCCCAGCCGCCGGGGTTGAGGCTGCTGTCTTCCCACAGCGAGTTGGCATAGCCGCCGGCCCCCGTGCCGAGGATGCCGAAGACCACGGCGTTGCCCGCGCTGTTGGTCGCGGCACTGATCTGCCCGAAGTAGCCGCCAGAGATTTCGGACCAGCCGGCGGACGTGTGTTCCCACAGGGTGTGGCCGGCCGTCGTGATGACGTAGACGTCCGTGCCGCCGGAGGCGTCGGTGACGGCGCTGACGGCCGCGATGGTCCCGGCGGGCGAGAGCGGCTGCGAGCTGCCGTCGGGGGACAGCAGCTCCAGCGAGCCGTCGGCGCCGAGGATGGCCGTGGGCCGGGGCGTCTCGACGATATTGGAGACGGTGTTGGTGCTGATGGCGGCGTTGACGTCGAAGACGACGCTGGCCTGGCCGGTGATCTGCGGGCTGTTGGTCAGGCCGGCCTTCGGCTGGACGGTGTACTGGACATAGCCCTGGCCGACGTTGCTCTTGTTGTTGGGCGGCAGGAAGCCGTCGAAGACGCCGGTCGGGGCCTGGCCGGTCAGCGGATCGAGCGAGGTGAACGTGACGGTCAGCAGGCCGGTCTGGACGTTGAAATTGAGGTCCACGAGGACGTTGAGCGAGGAGCCGTCGGTGTTCTGGTACTTGACGGTGGTCTCATCCTCGGTCAGCCCGGCGGGGATGGCGACGTTGATGGGGCCGAAGCCGAAGGTGCCGAGCTGGAACGTGGACCAGTCGAGGTTGGCGTTGAGCTGCTCGGTGACGGTCACGACCTGGGCGGCGGCGCTGCCGTCGTTCTCGAAGTCGATGGTGTAGGGCAGGTTGCCGCCGTCCTGCACGAAGCCCGGTGCGCCGAGGCCGGCGGGGCCGACGAGGGCATTGGGATCCTTGGGTAAGATGTTCCCAAAATTCTGCTCTCCACCAGGCGCAATAGGCGCAAAGGGGTTCACAAAGGGGCCCTCAAAGGGATTCTCAAAGGGAGGCAATTCGATCGGAGGGAGCGGAAGATGGATAGGCGGCAGCACTATCTTGTTATGCACAAGCACCTGTGTGTTGCCCACTGCAAAGTTGTGCAACTCCTTGACAGTAAGGTTGCAGACCGGCGTCCGCACGTGGCGCGCCCAAACACGGCGAATCATCTGCGGGCCAGCCGACCGGAGGAACACCATGTCTCCTTCGCGCAGATCATGCGCATCGACCCACCGGCCCGGGAGCGACCCGTCCGTGTCTTCGCAAGCACCGATGTGCCGCGGGGTCGGCCGCTCCCGCAGGCCTTGACCTGTGATCACCCAGAATGGATGGTCATCCGTCGCCGTGACTTCTTCAACGCCAAGATCGAGCGTTATGAGCAAACCGTCGCGGTCAAATACGTGACATGCCTCGATGCCGCAGAGCCGCCAGATGCCGCGCGGGAAGTCATACGACCATACCTGCTCCCCGACCTCGACTTGCCCAATGGGTTTGGGCCCTGACTCGGTTGCGACGAGCGTGTTCGGTGGGAAGCACCCGATTCCGCTTGGCGGCTCATCCTCGGGCGGCGTGTGATTAGAATTGTTCTTGTTCCCGTTTTCGCCTGTATCGCCGCCTTCGTTTCCACCTCCGTTTCCGCCTTTATCGCCGCCCTCGTCTCCGCCTTTATCGCCGCCTTCGTCTCCGCCTTCGTCTCCGCCTTTGTCTCCGCTTCCGTTTCCGCCTCCGTTTCCGCCCCCGTTGCCGTTGCCGTTGCCCTGGCTGCCGCCCCCGTTGCCGCCTGGAGCCGGAACCGGTTCCCCAGGGCCATACGTTGAAGCGCCCGGCTTCCCGCCGTTAATAGGGTCGAAGCAGCCCCCGGTGTATTCACCCTGGAGACCCGAGGGATCCACAAGAGCAACCGGGTTGTTGCCCGCATAGCGTCGGATGTTGAAATCGCCGCTGTTCAAGCCAAGCGGATCCGGGGAGAGAAACTGCCCTGTCAATGCTGTATAATACCGCGCGCGCATGTACAGCAGATTCGGGGCGACTTCCAGCACGCCAACCTGCCCCGCAAACGTGAATGGGTTCGGCAAGGTTGCCTTCACAGTCGTGGTTTCGCCAAACGGCAAATAGGTATACTGGTTGACGTAGCCGCCGCTCGCGCCGGTGACGCCGACGGTGTTGCCGCTGGCGTCGAAGTCGTAGTAGCCGGTGCCGCTCGGCCCGGTCTGGCGGACCAGTCCGAGGCCGTACGTGTAGTCGGCGATCAGCGAGCCGCTTCCCGTGTATGCGCCTACGATGTTGCCGAAACCGGTTGGATCAACCAGGTAGTTCGTCTGGCTCGTGTTCGCGCCGGTCGTGGTGGATGTGCCGACCATGAAGCCTAGCGGGCTGTACTGGAAGTTCTGCACGCTGCCGTCGGGGTTGACGATCGACGTCAACTGGTTCAGGTCGTTGTAGGTGTACGTGGTGGTGCCGCTGGCGTCCTTCACCATGTGCAGATTGCCGTTGGCGTCGTACGTGTACGTGGCCGAGCCGACCTGGGTGATCTCGTTGTCCGCGTTGCTGGCGTAGGCCGTCGGCGTGCCGTTGGAGATCACCTCGGTGCGGTCGCCAGCCGCGTTGTAGACGTAGTCGACCGCGCCGGCGGCGCCCGGCAAATTTACCTGCGTCAGCTGGCCGAGGGCGTCGTAGCCGTAGGTTGTCCTGTCGCCGGCCGCGTCCGTCACCGAGGTCTGCTCGCCCAGCAGGTTGTAGGTGTAGGTGAACGACGAGTTGATCGTCGTCCCGCCCGCGTTGGCGTAATTGACCTCGCTGGTCAGGTCGCCGGCCGTGTCGTAGCCGTAGGTGGTGTACGTGCCGTTGCCGTTGGTCTTCTGCGCCAGTTGGCCGAGGCCGTTGTAGGCGTATTGGACGATGAGGTTGTTCGAAGCGTCGGTCAGCTTGACGAGCCGGCCGAGCGCGTCGTAGATGTAGTTGACGGTGTAGCCGGCCTGGTCCACGCTCTGGATGCGCTGGCCCAGGGCGTTGTAGCTGAACGTCAGAGACAGGCCATTGGGGTAGCTGATCGATGTCAGCTCAGTGCCGGCGGCGTTGTACACCAGGGTGGTGGTCCCCGTAAGCGTGCCGGCGGCGTTGAACGACTTGGCCGTGGTCAGGTTGCCGTGGGCGTCGTACACGAACGTCTCGTTGGAGAGGTCGGCGAAGGTCTCCTTGGTGACGAGTCCCTCGGCGTTGTACTGGTAGTCGATCGGGTCGCCGTTCTGCAGCACGGTTTCGCTGAGGTTGCCCAGCGGGTCGTAGGTGAACGACTGCTGGGTGGCGTCGGGATATGTGATGCTGAGCAGATTGCCGGCGCTGTTGTACTTGTACTGCGTCGTGTTGCCGCCGGCGTCCGTGATCGAAGCCAGGTTGGACAGGGCGCCGTAGGTCATGTCCACCGTCTGACCCAGCGGATTGATGATCTGCGTCTGGTTGCCGTTGGCGTCGTAGCTGTACTGGTAGGCGTCGCCGAGCGCGTCCGTGGAGCCGATCACGTTGCCGTTGTCATCGTATTGGTACGTGGAAACGCCGCCGAGCGGCGACTGGACCTGGCCCGGCAGTCCGAAGGCATTGAACCAGACCGTCGTCTGGTCGCCAGCGGAGTCAGTGGCGACGACTTCGCCTTCACCCGGGTAGGTGTATGTGACGGCATCAGCCCCACCGTTGGCGCTTGCGCCGGTGAGCTGTCCGGTGTTGTTGTTGTAGGTGAAGTTCTGCTGCGACCCATCCGGATTGGTGATCGACAGCAGAGCGTTGGTTGTATACTTGTTGAAGCTCGTATCGTAGGTGTAGGTAATGCTCGTGCCGTCCGGGTTTTGGACCTTGGCGAGATGGCCGGCGGCGTCGTAGCTGTAGCTCCAGGTGTTGCCCGTGCCGTCGGCGACCTGGGAGACGAAGCCCTGGGCGTTGTAGCTCAGCGCCAGCTGCTCGGTCGGCTGCGACGGGTCGGCCGGGTTGGAGTAGGTCAGCGTTGCAAGCTGGTTCTGGGCGTTGTAGCCGAGCGTGATGCGGTTGCCGTTCGTGTCCTGCTGGTAGCTCAGCAGGCCGTTAGACAGGAAGACGGATTGGACGCCGGCCGGGTCCGTGAATGTGTAGACGCCGCCGGACTTCGTTAGCGCGCCGTATTCCCCGTCGGTGTCCAGATAGGCGCCGTTGGCCTGGATAGGAAAGGTGGCAAGTGAGCCACCGAAGTCGATGGTGACGTTTCCGGAGCTGTCGGCACTCAAGGACGGTTGCCAGGAGGTGGTCCAGC
>DATKHW010000472.1:0-2885 GCA_035546275.1 Gemmataceae bacterium | reverse complement strand
CCTCCTCTCCTATGCCGTGGACCTGGGGACGGAAGTGAACCCGGTCCCGTCCTCGGACAACGGCAGGCTGGTCCAGGTCAAGGTGAACAAGGGCATCCTCTTCAGCCAGACCAAGATCCGCGAGACCAAGACCTACACCGTCGTCAACCGCAACGACCAGGAACGCCTCGTACTGCTCGAGCATCCCGTCCGCAATGAGTTCCATTTGACGGACGACACGACAAAGCCGGCCGAAACCGCCAGCGACGTCTATCGCTTCGAGGTGAAGGTCCCGGCCGGCAACACGGCGACGCAGGTCGTTACGGAAGAGCGCATCCTGAATCAGGAATTCCAGCTGACCAACAGCAACGACGACCAGATGCGTTACTTCCTCAACTTGACGGTGGCCAGTCCCAAGGTCAAGGACGGGCTGAATCAGGCGCTCGACCTGCGTCATACGCTGGCCCTGACGCAGCAGGCCATCGCCGACAAGCAGCGCGAGCTGAAGGACATCAGCGACGATCAGGTCCGCCTGCGGGCCAACCTCAAGGAGATGCCGCCGACGGCCGCCGCTTACAAGCGGTATCTGGACAAGTTCGACGCCCAGGAGACGCAGATCGAAAAACTCCAGGATGACATCAAGAAGATGCAGGGCACGGAGAGCCAGCAACGCAAAGACTTCGAAGACTTCCTGAACAGCTTCTCCGCGGAGTGAGGTCCAAAAGAATCTCACGCAAAGACGTAGGGGCGGGGTAACCCCGCCCCTACGTCTTTGCGTGAGATTCTCTTCTCATTTATCCTTTTGCGACCGGATCGGAAAATCAGACGACTCCGTCCGCGCCCCCTTCAGGTACGTCTCGATCTTGGCGACCACATCGGCATGTTCCGCCGCCACGTCATGGGCTTCGCCTACGTCATTTTTCAGATCGTACAGCTCCAAAGGGCCGCCGACCTTGAGACGCAGCGCCTTCCAGTCGCCCATCCGCACCGCCTGCTGGAAGCCGCGCTCGTGGAATTCCCAGTACAGGAAATCGTGCTGCGCCTGCTTGGCGGTCCCCAGCAGCGTTGGCGCCAGCGATATGCCGTCCAGCCCCGCCGGCGCCTTGACGCCGGCCAGGTCGGCGGCGGTCGGCAGGAAGTCCCAGAAGGCGCCGACCTGGTCCGTTTCCGACCCCGCCTTCACTTTGCCGGGCCAGCGCACGATCATCGGCTCGCGTATGCCGCCCTCCGTCAGGTCGCGCTTGTAACCGCGCAGCGGCCCCGCGCTGTCGAAGAACTCCGGATCGTGGCCGCCCTCCTTGTGCGGCCCGTTGTCGCTGCTGAAAAAGACGATCGTCTTTTCATCCAAATCGAGGTCCTTCAAGTGCTGCATGAACTTGCCCACGTCGGCGTCGAGGCGCGTCACCATCGCCGCGTAGTTCTTCTCCACCTGCGGCCACTTCTCGGCGGAGTACGGGGCGTCATCCGGGACTTCCATGCCGTTGCCCTCCTTGGCGCCGCGCTCGTTGTTGGCGTGCGGCGTGGTGTACGCCAGGTAGAGGAAGAACGGTTTGTCGCGATTGCGATCGAGGAACGCCAGCGCCTCCTTGGTGAATAGGTCCTGGGCGTACTGCGTCCGCTTCGTGGCCACGCCGTCTTTGACCTCGTTGCCCTCGATGACGACCTTCTCCTGGTTCTTCCAGAGGTAATCCGGGTAGTAATTGTGGGCGTGGACCTGGTTGAGGTAGCCGTAGAAATAGTCGAAGCCCTTGCGGTTGGGAACGCCGCTGGTGTTCGGTTCGCCGAGGCCCCATTTGCCGACCAGGCCGGTGGAATAGCCGGCGTCCTTGAGCAATTGAGCGACGGTCACGTCTTCCGGGCGCAGCGGCACAAGGGCGTTGCCGCGGATCGTGGCGTGGCCGGTGTGCAGGCCGGTCATCAGGCAGCAGCGCGACGGGGCGCAGACCGTATCGCCGGCGTAAAACTGCGTGAAGCGCATCCCCTCCGCGGCCAGGCGGTCGAGGTTCGGCGTGCGGATGCGTTTCTGGCCGTAGCAGCCGAGATCGCCGTAGCCGAGGTCGTCGGCGAGGATGAAGACGATGTTCGGCGGCCGATGCGCATCGGCCGCGACCGCCGGCAGCGGCAGCAGCAAAGCCAGCACCGCCGACCAACAACGGCATAGCGACGATTTATACACCGCTGATCTCCTGTACCCAGACGGCGCGGCGCCTTCCCTCCCTCTCGGCGGGCTTTGCGCCTTTGCGTCTTTGCGTGAAATTCTTCTTTACTTGATGTCCACGAAGTTCCGCAGCAGTTTCGGCCCCTCGGCCGTTAAGAAGCTCTCCGGATGGAACTGCACGCCGTGCAGCGGCCAGCTGCGATGGCGAACGCCCATGATTTCGCCTTCGTCCGTCCAGGCGCTGACCACGAAATCGGGGTTGTGGAACGTCTCGCGCTTGATGACGAGGCTATGGTAGCGCGTCGCCTCGAAGGGATTGGATAAGCCGCGGAACAGGCCCTGCCCGTCGTGGTGGATCGGCGACGTTTTGCCGTGCATGACGCGGACGTTGCGCACCACCTCGCCGCCGAAGACGTGGCCGATGCACTGATGGCCGAGACAGACGCCCAAAATCGGCGTCGTCGGAGCGAAGCGCTTCAGCACCTCGTTGGAGACGCCGGCCTCGCGCGGCGTGCAGGGGCCGGGCGAGATGATGATGTGCGACGGCTTCAGCTCGCCGACCCGATCCGGCGTGATCTGATCGTTGCGAAACACCTGCACATCCAACGTCGGGTCCAACTCGCCGAGCCGCTGCACGAGGTTGTACGTAAAGGAATCGTAATTGTCGATGAGGAGGATCATCAGAAACTGTGCTTGCTGGCGAGCGGCGGGGCGTAAGCTCGCCGTGCAAGACAAGCCCACGGCGGGC
>DATKHW010000471.1:0-8509 GCA_035546275.1 Gemmataceae bacterium | reverse complement strand
CTTTCGGCGAACACAAGGGGCCGATCGTGCAGCGGGCCGTCGAAGGGCCTGTCAGCGACGCCGTCACCGCCAGCTACCTGCAGCAGCACCCCGACGCCGCGTTCCTGCTCGACCGCCCCGCGGCCGGGGAGTTGACAGCCCTCAAGACGCCGTGGAGCGTCGGTCCCGTCGAGTGGACCCCGGCGCTCATCCGCAAGGCGGTCATCTGGCTCAGCCTGAACGTCCAGAAAGCGCTCCTCAAACTCTCCGACGACGATTTTCGGGAACACGAGCTGTATGAGCTGCTGCGCGAGCACGGCCCCGCCCAGGCGCTCGGCCGACGGATCTTCGACGAGCTGACGGCCACCATTTGCCACCGCCCCGGCGGCGACGCCCCACGCACTGTCCTGGTTTTCAGTCCCCACCCCGACGACGACGTCATCAGCATGGGCGGTACGCTGATCCGCCTGGTGGAACAGGGCCACTCCGTCCATGTCGCCTACATGACAAGCGGCAATATCGCCGTGTTCGACCACGACGCCTGGCGGTTCACCGATTTCGTGGTCGAATTCAACCGCCTCTTCGGCATCGACGAGGAACACACGGAGTGCGTTAAGGAGCGAGTCCAGACGTTCTTGCGGTCGAAGGCGCCGGGCCAAACGGATTCGGAAGATCTGTTAAAAATCAAGAGCGTGATCCGCCAAACGGAAGCGCGGGCGGCGGCGCTGGCCTGCGGCGTGCCGCCGGAGCAGCTGGAGTTCATGGACCTGCGCTTCTATCGCACCGGCGCCATCGCCAAGGCGCCGATCCATCCCCAAGATATCGCCGACATTATCTCCCTCTTGAAGCGCTTGAAGCCGGCGCAAATCTATGTGGCCGGAGAGCTGTCCGATCCGCACGGAACGCATCGGGTCTGCGCCGACGCTGTATACGAGGCGGTTCGGGCCGTGCGCAAAGAGGCTGTGGACTTCGAGGTTTGGCTCTATCGCGGAGCCTGGGAAGAGTGGGAGCCGCATCAGCTGGAGCGGGTGGTGCCGCTCAGCCCAGATGATCTGGAGCGGAAGAAGCAGGCGATTTTTCGCCACCAGTCGCAGAAGGACCGGGCGATGTTTCCCGGCGGCACGGACCGCCGCGAGTTCTGGCAGCGGGCCGAGGATCGCAATCGGCAAACCGCACAGCTGTACGACAAGCTTGGCTTGCCGGAGTTTTACGCTCTGGAAGGCCTGGTGCAATGGCGCGACCAGTGATGCAGGCGACGCGAAGACGCCAAGTGCAGCGCGAGTCGTCGCATTTTGATTTTTCTGGGATGATCCTTGCCATCCTGCTGAGAGCGGGTTATGCTCATTCGTTAGATTCCTTCCCTCCCCGACAGGCATCGGGGAACGATGGCTTGAACGTAACAGCCGGCCATCCGACAAGGGGTGCGCGAGACGTGGCAGGACCGCCGTAGGTCGCCGCCTATCCCCCCATGCCTTCGGTCCTCGCCGCCGCATTCGCGGGCGGCGATCCCCCCCGCCGGGCCGATAAACTTCACGCCCATCTCGACATGTTTTCCTTCCGCACCGGAACAGGCGCCTACCGAGGCATGTAATATGCGATATCCATCATCCGCGCTGGCACTCGTCCCATTCGTCAAGCAAGCATTGCTGGCGGCGGCCGTGGCGACCGTTGTCGCCAGCGGCGCAGCTCCAGCGAGGGCCAACCTCATTCAGAATCCGGGATTTGAAACCGGGTCCTACAGCGGTTGGACGCTCGGCGGCGACACCCGTTACGATTTCATCACTTCAAATCCGGCGTTCGTTCACACCGGTACTTATGCAGCCCGGTTCGCCGGCCTGGGCGACGAAGCACTACTGTCACAGACCGTTGCGACGACGCCGGGCGGCTACTACCTCGTTTCCTTCTGGCTCATGAGCGACGGCCAGCAACCAAATGATTTCACGGCGACTTTCGCCGGCCGGACATTGCTGCAAGAGGACACGGTGGTGGCCACGCCCTACATCCAATACACGTACACGGTGCAGGCGACCGCAACAAGTTCGACCCTCCAGTTCGCCGCTCGCGACGATCCGGGCTATTGGTATCTGGACGACGTCTCTGTAGACCCCACGAGTTCCGCGGCGCCGGAACCGTCCAGCACGCTCCTGCTGGGCGTCGGCGCCGTCGGCTTGACGCTTTATGCCGGCGCGCGGCGCTGGCGCCAACGTGCGGTCGCCCCAGCTTAATTCCGATCCGGCGGCTCCACGCCGATCAGATGGCGCACAAAGAAGTCTCGCATCCGCCGGGCGCCGTAAGGGCCGCCCATGCCGTGATCTGCGTTAGGGACCACCAGCAGGTCGAAATCCTTGCCCGCCTTGACGAGCGCGTTGACCACCTGCATCGTCGAAGCCGGATCGACATTGTGGTCCATTTCGCCGACGATCAGCAGCAGCTTTCCGCGCAGCTTGCCGGCGTTGGTCGCGTTGGACTGCTCCGCATAATGCGGGCCGATCGGCCAGCCCATCCATTGCTCGTTCCACCAGATCTTGTCCATGCGGTTGTCGTGACAGCCGCATGCCGACACACAAACCTTGTAAAAGTCCGGGAACGCCTCCATCGCCCGCAGCGAATTCTGACCGCCGGCTGAAGTGCCGTAGATTCCGACCCGCGTCAGGTCCATGTACGGGTATTTCGCCGACGCCGCCTTGATCCATGCGATTCGATCCGGCAGGCCGGCGTCGCCGAGGTTCTTCCAGCACACGTCGTGGAACGCCTTGGACCGGTTCGACGTGCCCATCCCGTCGATCTGCACCACGATGAAACCCAGCTCCGCCAGGCTCTGGTCGTTGTAAAAAGACGCAAAGCGCTTGGGAACGAATGAGTCCTGTGGGCCGGCGTAGATGTTCTCGATGACCGGGTATTTCTTCGTCGGGTCGAAGTGCATCGGACGATAAATTACGCCGTAGATGTCCGTTTTGCCGTCGCGGCCCTTGGCGACGAACGGCTCCGGCGGCTTCCAGCCGATCGCCGCCAGCGCGGTCGTGTCCGCGTTTTCCAGCCCGCATACCAGCTTGCCGTCCTCTGCGCGCCGCAGCTGCAGGACAGGCGGCATGTCAACGCGCGAATAGGCATCGATCAGAAACCGGCCGTCCGGCGAATACTCAACGGTGTGAGTTCCATCGCCTTCGGTGAGCCATGTAAGGCCCGTACCATCGAAATTGATGCGGCCATAATGAATGTAATACGGATCTTGATTGGGGTAGACGCCGCCGGCGCGGAACCAAACTTGCCGCTTCTTTTCGTCGACGCGGTCCACGCCGCGGACCACCCACTCTCCCTTAGTGACCTGATTCTTCACCTGGCCTGTTTTGGCGTCGTAGAGGTAGAGGTGATTCCAACCGTCGCGCTCCGACATCCACAGGATTTCGCCGGTGCCGTCCATGGAACGATCGTACTTCTTGCCGGAATAGTCGATGAACGTCTTGCTCTGCTCATCGACGACGGCGCTGGGCTTGCCGGTCTCGGCGTCGATGGCGACGATGCGCAGCACCTGGTGGCCGCGCTGGTTGAACAGGAAGGTGAATCGGCTGGAATCGGGCGCCCAGCGCCATTCCGTGGTTTCGTAAGGATTGGCGAAGAGTTCATCGCTTACAGGGATCTCCTTCTTCTCGGATGCGTCAAAGAGATGCGGCTTGGTGATCGGAACCTTGTCGCCCGGCTTGAGGTAATCGTAGGACTGCAACTTCGGCTGGAGCTGATCCGTCGGCGACGACTGGACCAGGTAGACTTTGCGTTCGTCGCCGGCCTTGGTCCACAGGCCGATCAGCTTCTTTCCGTCCGGCGACCAGAAGACCTCGCCGTTGTAGCAGTCGCCGTCCTTGCCGTCGTGGCTGAGCTGAAACTCCTGGCCGCCGTCCTTCTCGCGCAGGTACAGATTGTGGTCTTTGACGAAGGCCGTCCATTTGCCATCCGGCGAGTCGGGGCTTGGCGGCCGTCGCCGGCGGGGCGGCGCGTCGTCCCGCGACGGTGGGAGCGGGGCGGCTTCCTGGGGGAATTCCTCCTCGGTCAGCGTGTAGTGGGCCCGGTCGCATTTCCAGCTCTTGCTTCCCACTTTCAGCCAAAAGACCTCGCCCTTGGCGTCGACACGCAGGTCGTCGATCGGCAAACGGGCCGCCTTGTAATCCTTGTTCGCAGCCTTCGAAAGCGCCGCCGCCAGGCGCTCGCTGTCAAAGGCCGCCTCGCGCTCCCCCTTCACCGCGTCCACCAGGATGAATTCCTGGTCGCCCCCGTTCAGGTCGTTGCGATACCAGAAGCGGTCGCCGTCGGCCGACCAGTGCGGCTTCACCGAGGCCTTGAACACTTTGTTCTGCGTCAATTCGCGCAGCTTCGCCGACCGCTCATAATCCGCCGCAGCGCCTCCCAGCGCGCGAGCTCCCGGCGCTTCCTCCGCCGGGGCGCCGCCAAGATGGCGCTTGTCGTAGCGGACGTACCGCCACTTGTTCCGCGTGAAGACGCCGTCGATCAGGGCGAACAATTCCGGGTCGCTTTTCTCCAGTTTCTCGCGGGTGTTGATGTCGTTGTGGTTGCCGGGTTCCGGCGGCGCGGCGCAGTCGAAATAGGCCTGGACCCCCTCGGCCCAGTACTCCTTGCGGTTGGTCGCCGCGTAGGTGTCCTTCCACGTGCCCTTGTCCATCGCATGGGCGTAGCACGCTCGCAGTTTGCCGTCGAAGGCGGGGTCGATGCTGTTCAGCCCCATCTCGTGGATGACGTGCGCGAACTCGTGGACCAGGATGTTCTCTTTATTGTAACGGTCGCCGCGGAGATTGAGCAGGTTTTCCTCGCCGCAGCTGACGGCCGGCCTTTCGAGCGTCGCCCCCAGGCCGCGCGCCCGGCGGTCCCAGTAGTCCTTCGGCGTCAGGTCGCTGTGTTCCGGGATGTCGGTGGTCTGCTGATCCGGCGCCATGACGGCGAGACGCACCTTGTTCTTGATGATCGCCTTGCGGATGTCGTCCCGGCCGTCGAGCATGTGGTTGACGATATCGACGGCTTCGATGAGAGCGGCGTCCGAAACCTTGTCCGAGCTGAGAACGGGAAGACCATCGGCGTCGAGGAACCTGGTGTAGAACGGCGAGAGCTTGAGCGCGTCGCGCAGCTCTTGCGGCACGACTGTGACCTCCGGCGGCTCGGCGGCGATTAGGCCGCCGCCGGTAAAGGCGGAAAGGAATAGACAGACAACTCCGATCGCTGATTGCAGACGCGTCATGGTGCGCTCCCGATGCGTGAATGCACGCTTGTGGTTTCGCTTACAACCCGGCTCCGGCTCTTGCCGTCGCCGCGTCGCCTTGCAGTACGGCGACGACGTAGGCGGCGAATTCCGTCTGAAACAGATCCTTGATGTCGTTCCAATGGGCGGCGACGCGCTGACGGCGCAGGAACATCTCGAGCTCGCGGCGCCACGGCTCGAAGGCGTGGGGTTCCAGCAGGCCCTGCCGCCGCTGGTAAAAGATGTTCTCGTAGAACGTCAGCCAGCAGATCAGCAAATGGTGGTAGCGCTGCCGGTCCACTTCGTCGAATTCCGCCCCCTTGATCCCGCGAGCGCATAGCTCGGCCAACTGCCGGTCCTGCACCAGCGCCATGTAAAACGGCCCCGACAAGCTAACAAGGGCCTGCACGTTGGCGGCCCGCGTCAGCCGGTTGTTCTCGCGAATCTCCCGCAGCAGCAGCAGCACCGAAACCACCAGCGACGCCGAGCCGGCGATCTGAAAGAGGTTGGAGACCAGCAGGAACCAGTCGGGCATCGAGCGCGTCTCCTTGGAGGCACTCACAAAAAAGTGGCTGGAACTCTAAAATCACAGTTCCAGCCACCTTTTTGAGAGCGCCTCTTAGCCCTGCGTAAACTCCACATCGGCGAGGCGGGCGGTCGGCTCGGAACCGAGCCGGATCGTCTCGCCGGGCCGCAGCACCACGGCCTGGCCAGGCGGGACGAGATTGCCGCTGGGCGTCGTCAACGTGGCGAGATGCTGGTTGATGAGCAGCCACTGTCCCAGGTGCCAAACGAAATAGGCCTGCGGCGTACGATCGGCCTCCGGGCCGGGCCAGATATCGCTGTAGGCGTGCCAGCGCATCAGCGAGAGGTTGTGGTACACAGCCATCCGACCGTCCGGCAACGACTGGCCGCCGCGCTGCGTCTTGAGGTTCAGCAAGGGCGTGGAGCTGCGAACCACCGTCCCGCAGAACGGACACTTGACCGATTTGGCATCGGCCAGCACGAACCATTTGTGCGTGCAATGGGCGTTCAGACACGGGTGGAGCAGGTCCCACGTTTTGACCAGGCCGCGCACCCATTCCAGGGCCGACGGCCGATCGTTTGGCGCATGCAGCCCCTTGACGAAGGCCCGGTGAAACAGATCGCGCAGCAACGGCCCGAGCGCGGCGCAGCCGACGTAGCTTTTTTCCTCCGGCCGATTGCTGGCGTCGGTCGGATGCTCCGTGAAGCGGGCCTCGCTGCCGTAGCTGAGCAATTCTTGCTCCTCGGCGGTCTTGGCCTGCGGCGGGATGCGCTTGCCGTCCAACGGGTGGCGGCGCAGCAAATACTGGTAGATCAGCACGGCTAGGGCGTGCAGGTCGGTGCGAGCGTTGGGGTGCTTGCGCTGGGGGTCGCGGATCGGCAGGTGGGCTGTGGACAGCACTTCCGGAGCGATGTAGCCCTTCGTACCCATCACGTCCGGCGGAAACAGCCCCTCGACGACGAGGGAATCGACGTCGATGACGATGCTGACGCCGCGCGTCGGATCGACCAGCACGTTATTGGGGCTGAGGTCGGAATGCGCTAACCCCGCATTGTGCAGCCGGGCGACGGCGCGGGCCATCTGAACGCATAGGCCGAAGAAATTGCGGAAGTCGCCCATCTCGCTTGGGGAAAATTTCTCCAACAGGGCGCGGTTCCGCGGGCCGATGAACCGCATGCCGTTTTTTTCCTTGCCCTTGATGAAATCGGGGCCGCTCTGGAAGAAGAAGTGCTTCGGATAGGCCGGCGCCACGATGCCGAGGCGGGGCTTGAGAACGATCGCGGTCGGCCAGCAGAACAGGCCGCGATAATAGGCCGCGTCGGCCTCGCTGGGTGCGGCGCCGCCTTTCTCTCGCGATACCGTCGGATTGTTCTTGGTGAGAATCTTGTCGAGGCGCTGCTGGCGAGCGATATCTTGCAAGGCCCTGGGGTCGTGGTAGAAGCAGACGACGGACTGATGATCCGGCGTGAAGAAAACTTCCTTCATGGCGCCGCTGCCGATCGCGTCGGGCAGATAGTCGATGGTGCGGCCGTCTTTGAGCGTGGCCTTCTCCATGTCAGCCGGCCCTTTCGTGGTGCAGCACGACCATCGTTCTATCGTCGAAAGAGCCGCGGACTTGATAGGCGTCGAGCCAGAGGCGGAGGCGTTCGCAGTGCTTCGGACTGGCCGGCGCCAGAGGCGCGTTGCGCGCGCCGGCCGTGAGGAAGGCAGGGTCGCCGGCTATCCGGCAAACGTCGCGGCCCAGCTCGGAGGCGTAGGTCGCGGCTGACCGGAGCATCACCCGCACTGGGCCGTTCGCGGTGACGGCCTCGGATTCCGTATCGAGACTGGACGGATCGAAATTCGGCGCCATGTGTTCGCCGGCCTCGGCCAACGCCTCCTCGCCGACATGCACGGCCGGCGGCAGGACGCCGTTGAGCACCAGATCGGCGTAGAGCCGGGCCATGCCCGGGTCGGCCGGGAAGTAGTCGTCGGCCACGCCGTCGGTCATCACGAGCAGCGCTCGCAGCGGGCCGACGAAGCCAAACGTCTTGCGCTGCAGGTTGGCCGGTTCGAGCTGGCGGCGCGAGGTGAGAAAATCGGTCTCGCCGGAGTAGTCGCCGGAGTCGGCGGCGCCGAGGACGACGACGACGCCCCGTGGGTCGAGGCCGGCGGTGACGCCGTCGCCGATCTGGCAGGAGACGACGAGGCTCTGCTCGCGGCCCTGTACGCGGACGGTCGTGTGCGCAGCGACGAGCAGTGTCCCCGACAAGTCCTCAACGACGAGCTTACGCGTGAGCAGCTTGGCGTAAGCGAGGTCGTCCACGCGCTCGCGCCACGCCTTCTCGACGGCTATATAAGCGCCTTGAAAGGCCTCGTGCATCTTCTTCTGGACGAACTCCACGTCGGGGTCGAGAAAGGCCGCGTGCTGCGCATCTTTGCGAGCGCAATCGGGGCCGCGCGGCTGCAAGCGGTGATCGGCGAGAGCTGCGGTCAGCTGGCGGACGGCCTCCTGGCAGGAGACCTTGGCGCCGACGCGCGACAGCCGTTTGGACCCGGCCCCGTCGGATACGGCGATAACGGTCCACGGGCCGGCCGTGCCGATTTCATACCAGTCATCGCAGTTGGTCCCCTCGTGCTTGTGTTTCTTGCCGCGGACGCGCGCGGCGATGAGTCGCCCCTCTTCCGGCGTCATCCGTTCCAGGGCGTCGGACTCCGGGTGGGGATCGGGTTCGGTCGGCGGTACGGGCACGTACTTCCACTGTGGGCCGGTGGGACGGGGG
>DATKHW010000470.1:0-3235 GCA_035546275.1 Gemmataceae bacterium | reverse complement strand
CGAGCTTGCCCAGGGCGAGCAGCCGATCGAGCTGATCCCGGCGAAACGTCGCCTCCTCGCCGCCGGCTTGGACCTCAATGAACTCGCCGGCGCCGGTCATGACGAGGTTTAAGTCCACGTCGGCGTCTTTGTCTTCCTGATAATCCAGATCGACCAACTCCGCGCCGTTCAGCAAGCCGACGCTGACCGCCGCGACGCTGTCGCGCACCACCAAAGCGGGCGCCGGCGTCGGCAAGGCCGTCGGACGGCAAGACGGCGCCGACAGCGCATCGATCAGAGCGACGAACGCCCCGTTGATCGACGCCGTGCGCGTGCCGCCGTCGGCCTCCAGTACGTCGCAGTCGATCCACAGCGTGCGCTCGCCGAGCTTGGTCAGATCCACGACGGCCCGCAGACTGCGCCCGATGAGGCGCTGGATTTCCACGCCGCGGCCGTCGATCTTGCCGCCACGGTCGCGCGGCTTGCGGGTCTGCGTGCTGCCCGGCAGCATGGCATATTCGGCGGTGAGCCAGCCCTTGCCGCTGCCGACCAGGAACGGCGGAACGGTTTCCTCAATGGTGCATGTGCAAAGCACCGCCGTGCGGCCCATGCGCACCAAGACGCTGCCGGGCGCCTGGCGCGTGTAGCCGCGCTCGAAGGTCACGGGACGCAGCCGGTCGGGGCTGCGGCCGTCATGACGTGTGAGTGTCAGCGTTTCGCTCCTTCCGAGCAGGGCTGGTTCTGAATCCACGTGTGAACATAATCGACTATCTGTTCGGAGGTCGAACCAAACATGCGGGCAATCTGCTTGCGAGCAGCATCGCCATGCGCATACCACGTCAGCTGACCGCCGAACCAGATTCCCGACGCCGGCGTGTCCGGCGACTCCCGCAGAGCGGGTATGTACCGCCAATAATCCTCCAGCTGCCGACAGTGCGCCGTATTGAACAAGTCCACCGTCGGCAGCGCGCTTGGACCGCGGCCCATCGCCTCGACGATGACATCGAGCAGCCGCATGTCACGGCCGGACGAGGGCGCCACGCCAATAAGCAGTCGTACGCTATGCCGCGGAATCGAGTCGCCGGGACTCCACAGCTGGAGCGGACTTTGATCCACCAATTCTGCGAAGATACCGTCGGCGTCCGCCCCGGCGGAATGCGCGGTGAAGCAATCGAAGAACGATTTCATGGGTGATCTCTGGGGGTAGCGACGGGATCATTCCTAGTGTAGGTCGCATTTCGCGCCAAGGACGGCCCATGCTTACGCCAGCAGCCAGGTCATCACTGCCTTTTGAGCGTGCATCCGGTTCCCCGCTTGCTGGAACACGATGCTGCGCTCGCCGTCGATCGCGTCGGCGCTGACCTCCTCGCCGCGGTGGGCCGGCAGACAGTGCATCAGCCGGGCGTGCTTCGGCGCCTTGGCCATCAGCGCCGCATCCACCTGGAAGCCTGCGAACTGGCGCAGCCGATGCTCGCGCTCCGCCTCCTGACCCATGCTCGTCCAGACGTCGGTGTAAATCACGTCGGCGGACGCCACGGCTCGGTCCGGATCGCTCTCCTGCGCCAGCACGCCGTTCGGCGCCTGCCGGCGGAACTCCCGCAGGAATGCGTCGTCGAAGCGATAGCAGTCCGGCGCCGCCAGGATGAATCGTCCGCCGACCTTGCCGCAGGCCAGCGCCAGCGACCGGGCGACGTTGTTGCCGTCGCCGACAAAGACGATAGTGCGGCCCTGGGCGGAGCCGAACACCTCCTGAATGGTCAGAAGATCGCCCAGCGCCTGACAGGGATGGGCCAGGTCGGACAGCGCGTTGACAACCGGAATGCGGGAATGGGCGACGAATTCCTCCAGCGTGCGATGCCAGAAGACGCGGAGGGCCACGACGTCCACATACTCGCTCAAGGTGCGGGCGAAATCGGCGACGCTTTCGCGCTGGCCGATGGCGCCGTCGCTGGCGCCGAGAAAGATGCTGCGTCCTCCCAGCTGCGCCATCCCCGCCTCGAAGCTGACGCGCGTTCGCAGCGACGGTTTCTCGAAGACCAGCCCCAGCACGCGGCCGGGCAGCAGCGGCGTCCGGTCCCCGCCTTGAAACGCGGCCTTGATTCGGGCCGCCTCGGCCAAGACATGGGCCAGTTCGTCATTATCCAGATCCGAAAGATCAATAAAGTGCTGCATGGTCTGATCCGTGTTGCATGGTCCGCCTTGTGCGGACGCCTACTGATTACTCAGAACCGCATTGAGAATTTCGCACCCCTCGTCGATCTGGGCGTCGGTGAGGGTCAGAGCCGGCAGCAGCCGCAGCACGACGCCATGCGTGCAGTTGATCAGCAGTCGGCGCTCCAGGCATTTCTGCACGATCGGGCCGCCCTCGATGGACAGTTCCACGCCGATCATGCAACCCTTGACGCGCACCTCGCGGATGAAGGGACAGCGGCTGCGCATGTGTTCGAGGCTAAGGCGGAACCGCTCGCCGATGGCGATCGCGCGAGCCAGCAGATCGCCGGCTTCCATCGTTTGCATCGTCGCCAAGGCCGCGGCGCAGGCCAGCGGATTGCCGCCGAAGGTGGCGGCGTGCGTTCCCGGCCGCAGCTGCGCCGCGAAATCCGGCTTGGCGATAAGGGCGCCGCACGCTACGCCGCCGGCAAGGGCCTTGGCCAGCGTGATCGCATCGGGCCGCACGTTCCAGTGCTCATAGCTGAACCAGCGCCCGGTGCGTCCCATACCGGCCTGCACCTCGTCGAATATCAGCATAAGCTTGTGGCGGTCGGCCAGCTCGCGCAGCCCTTCCAAGTAGCCGGCCGGCGGCAGATTGATCCCGCCTTCCCCCTGGATCGGCTCCACGAGAATGGCGCACGTTTCGGAGTCGATTGCTCCGGAGGCTGCGTCGAGGTCGCCGAAAGGGACGCAGGCGAACCCGGCCAGCATCGGCTCCAAGCCCTGGTGATATTTCGGCTGGGCGGTCGCGCTGAGGGCGCCGTAGGTCCGGCCGTGAAAGCTGTTGAGCATCGTCACGATCTTGTAGCGCCCCGGCTTGCCGTTGAGGCGGGCCACCTTGATGGCCGCCTCGTTGGCTTCCGTCCCGCTGCTGCAGAAGAAGCATTGGCCGTTCCAGCCCGTGCGCTCGCTCAAAGCCTGGGCCAATCTGCCTTGCGGTTCCGTGTGCCACGTGTTGGGCACGTGAATGAGTCGGCCGACCTGGTCGCGCACAGCGGCCACGACGGGCGGCGGACAGTGGCCGAGCAGGTTGCAGCCCCAGCCG
>DATKHW010000469.1:0-13414 GCA_035546275.1 Gemmataceae bacterium | reverse complement strand
GCGCACGTTCCGCTTCCCCTCGCCCACGAAATTGAGCGAAACCGGTTTCTTTTGCGTGTCGTGGGACAGCGTCAGTGTGTCCAACGCCTTCCGCACTTCGTTGTCCATGGCCGGATTGAGGAAGCGCACGCGTTGCAGCTCCGATAGCTTGACCGAGCGCATGCCGTCGGCGCACCACATGTTCAGCTGCTCGACATTGACCACGGCCTTATCGACTGCTTCCTGCTTCGTCTCGACGCCCATGATGCTGCCGGTCATGGTTCCCGGCTGGGCGGCGTTGGCCTGCTGCAAGACGACCTCCACCTTCTCGCCGCGGGCCTGGTTGAGGATCTGGCCGAACGTCGGGCTGGCCGACAGGTTCACCGCGAAGGATTGCAGAGTTTTCTCCACGGGCGCATTGGAGTCGTAGGAGACAGCGGAGATGTGGCCGCCGTCCAGGTCCCGAAGCACCATCGACTTGATCAAATCGTTGATATCGGAGACGGGGAACGAGAGATCGACGCGGGCGTCGCCGTCGATCTGGCCCTCGCGCTGGAAATAGCCGACGCCGCTGCTGAACAGCACCACCTGGCCGATCGGCAGCTGCACCGACGTTTCCGAAGGGGCGGCGGCCGCGGCGGGAGCGGCAGTGGGGGGGGCGGCCGGTGGGGCGGCCTGCGGCGGATCGGCGTGCGTGGCGGCGAGATAGATCGTGAGGACGGCGACGGCGGCCAGGCCCGTACTGGCGGCCAGCAGCAATGCGCGGCGCATGGGAGGGTCCTTTCATGCCAAAAGAGTGGAAGCTGCAACCCAGGGACAATGTAGAGACGGATGGAAGGGACGTGCGGTTTGCTGACGTCTGCAGGGCGCCTTCCAAATCGGCAACGGCGTTGCCGATTTGGCTACGCCTTGGGTTCCTTCACCTTGATTCCCAGGGCCTCCAGCAGCGGCCGCAACGCATCGACCTTGGCGTTGATCTTGTACCGGGTGATTGGCCTTTCCAGCCGGGCCCGTTCGATGGAGCTGCGCGGCCGCGTCCCGCATTTGTTCGGCTGCGTTGCAGGGTCGCGCCGCAACCTTTGGATCGCCCGGCGGTAGCTGTCGTCGTCGCGCTTCGGCAATTCATCGCGGCGCTTGTAGACGCGCAGGTAGTTGCTGGCGGTGCGAAGCGAGAAACCGCAGTTGTTCTTCAGCCAATCGTGCCAGCCGCCGTGCCCGACCAGATTCTTGGCCGCCGCCAGGTGCTTCCCCGCCTCGATGGCCTTTTCCAGCGAGGATTCGAGAGCGTCGACGAGGGCTTTATGAGCCGCCTTGATGCCGGGGACGAGTCGCGCGGCTTTGTCCAGCTGCGCCTCTCGCTCCTCTTCGTGCTTGGCCTTGGACTTCTCTTCGCCCTTCTTCTTCGGTGCAGTCGCCGTCGTCATGGTCGGCTCCACCCGCGGGATGGTGGAAGCTTCGGTTTGAGCCTATTAGAGCGGAAAAGAAGGTCAATTGTCGAGCGGCCGGAGGCGGCTGGAAACCCATGGGATGATGGAGATCGGCGTGCTTGCGCACGGCCGCATCGGCTGACGGCTCTGGGGTCGGAACGCGCGTGGCGGAGCTAGATAATACTGCAGGGCGGCTGGTGCACGCCGACGAGGCCAACTTGGCCGGCGTCGGCGCACCGGGAGGCAGGACCGCGCATGCCGGCTAGAGTTATGGAGCGGACAAGCAGCCCCGCCCGGCGGGCTTTGCACCACGGAGGCCTCTTGCAGTGTGGCGCCGACGCCTGCGCCACGAACCCGGAAAGCCGACCAAGCTCTGCGAACTGAAAGAAGAGTCCAACGATTTCTTTGACGAGGAGGAGGCTTAGTGACTGCCCCATAAGCCTCTCCCCTCTCCCCGGTACTCCGGGGAGAGGGGCCGGGGGTGAGGGGTTTTTGGCCCAGGAACCATGCCCCCTCACCCCTCTCCCCCGAGTACGGGGGCGAGGGGCTTATGGGACGGACCCTTAATGCCTTGGCGACCGCCCCTCTCGGCGCTGCTGGGTGCTGCCGTTACCGCCCATGTGAGTGCAGGGTTCGGCGGCGCAGTTTTGCTTTTGATCGCGATGCACATCGGGGGGCGGTCGCGCGTTATTTCCACTGCGTGATGCTCGTCGGCCTCGTCCCCGGCGCCATCGGCGGAGCCGTTTTGGGAGCACAGCTTGCGGGTGCGTCCGGGGCGCCGCCGGGCCGCGGCGGCGGGCCGTCGGCATGGGTCGTCGCCTCGGGAGCTGGAATTATGGCGTTGCTCGCGGGTTGCTGGCCGCAGCGGAATCCGCTTGCCCTCGGGCCCACCGGCGCCGCGAGGGCGCAGCCCATGCTCCGCGCCGGGTGCGCCCGCGTGCTACTTCTCAGCGGTTTTCCACAAAATGAGTCGGCGCAGCTCTTTCACGTCGGCATCCTTCTCGAAGAAATGGACGGAGCTGTCCGCGCAGACGGCGAAGAAACCGCCCTCGTCCGGAGCGCCCAACTTGGGCAACGGTTTGTCCGGGTCATACGGCAGGTCCTCCGGCTTTGTCCAGGGGACCCGTTGCTCCGCTTCCACGACCAGGATCGTGTTGGCGTTGGGGCCGCTGAGGAGGTCCTGTCCCGCCAGGGAGCGCCCTTCGGGGCCTTCGAAAAGTGTTCCTTTCCCCGTAAACACCTGATAAGGAGTCGCGTCCAGCTCCGTGGGCGGTCCCAAAAAGGACGGCGACAAGTAAACGCGTAAACATTGGCGAGGCCACGGCGCTCCGCATCGTCGATGCGACGCGGCGGGTGATCCATCATCCGCGGATCGTCGTCGGGCCGGTGGACGCGAGGGCGTTTGCGGAGTACGGGTTGGTGGACGCGGTGAGGCCTTGAGCGCCGGAGCGACCACCGCTTCAGTCCGCTCGCCCGTGCGTGAGCCAGAAGGTGAACTGCGCCAGGTCCGGGGCGGAGAGCGCCCGCACGGCGCGCTTAGCCTCCTCCAGAGGCGCCGTCGCGCGGGAACGGGCGGCGGCCGCTTGTGCAGCAACCTTCCCGGCCACTGGGGCCGACTCGGCGGGGCGCACCGCAATATCCGGCTGCTCCCCGTCGGCCTTCTCGGAGGCGTCCCGCCTCCAACTGCCCAGCACGAAGAGCAGGTAGTCCGACAGCCCAGCGGTGCTGACGCGGCCCAGCCGCGCCACCCAAGCCGCTGCGGTTTCGCCCTTCTTCTGCGCCAACTCACTCATGGAGACCCTCCCCTCGGCTACAGGCTCCGATGAACCGTAGCTCATGGCGGCGCGCGGTGGGAAGAAAAAGGCGGCCGGAGTCGGCATCAGCGCTCCCCGTCTCCATCATCGGCGCCAACCCGCAAGCACCACGGGGGCCTTGTCCAGGCCGACTAGGGCGTTCGTCACGGCCCCAGTTACGCTCACATCGCCGGGCTGCAACCCGTTTACGAGGCGACAGCCTTGCTGCCTCGCGCACACCGCCGTGGCCGCCCCCAAGCAGCCTTAGAAATCGCGCGAGAATAACTTCGCCAGTGACAACTGCTCGTCACAGCCCGTGTGGCCGGGGCTGGAGTCTTCGGAAGCCCCGGCTTTGGACAGTATCCGGCCTTCGGCGTAGCTATCCAGTCGAAACCGGGGCTTCCGAAGACTCCAGCCCCGGCCACACCAGGAACAGGCCGACGTGCCGATGTTATTCCTGCGCGATTCCTTAGTCCCGCCCCGGCATTCCGAGGGTCGGCAGGCGTGAGGCTAATGCGCCGTGTCCCTCGCGGAGTCGTACAATGCCTCCTTTGCCATGCCGCCGCGCCGGGGAATTGTTCATGCCGTTCACGAAACTGGGCCTTCATCCCTCCCTGGTGCGGGCCACGCGCGACATGCGTTACGCCGAGCCGACGCCGGTGCAAGCGGAGGCCATCCCCGCCGTTCTCGCGGGACGCGACCTCATCGCCACCGCCCAAACCGGCACGGGCAAAACGGCGGCCTTCGTGCTGCCCATCCTCCATGCCCTTCTCGGCAAGCCGCGCAGCGTCACTCAGGCGCTGATCCTCACGCCGACGCGCGAGCTGGCCCAGCAGATCGACGACGTGCTGCTGGGGCTGGCGTACCACACCCCGCTGCGCGGCGGAATCGTGGTCGGCGGCGCGGCGATGGGGCCGCAGGAAAAAGCGCTGCGAGCCGGCGTCGAACTGGTCGTTGCTACGCCGGGCCGCCTCCTCGACCACATGCGCCAGAATCAGGCGCGCTTCGACCACATCCACACCCTGGTTTTGGACGAAGCCGACCGCATGATGGACATGGGATTCTTGCCGGACATCAAAAGGATCATCGCCCGACTGCCGGCCCGGCGTCAGACGCTGCTCTTCTCCGCCACCATGCCGCCCGTGATCGCCAAGCTGGCGGCCGAGATCCTGCGCGACCCTGCGATGGTGCAGATCGGCCGGCGCAGCGCCCCTGCCGTGGGCATCACGCAAGCGGCTTACCCCGTGGCCGAGCACCAAAAGACGGCCCTGCTGCGTCACCTGCTGCGGCGCACGGACATGCCGTCGGTGCTGGTGTTCACGCGCACCAAGCAGGGGGCCAGGAGGCTGGCGAGGACGATCGCCGCCGACGGCTTCGCGGTCGGCGAATTGCACAGCAACCGGACCCAGCCGCAACGCAATCGGGCCATGGAGGACTTCCGCAAGGGCGACACCCAAATCCTGGTGGCGACCAACATCGCGGCCCGCGGGCTGGACGTGGACCACATCACGCACGTCATCAGCGTGGACGTGCCGACGGTCCCGGAGGACTACGTCCATCGCATCGGCCGAACGGGCCGGATGGAGGCGGAAGGCGACGCCTTTCTGCTGGTGGCGCCGGAGGAGGAGAAGCTGCTGGAGCGCATCGAGAGGCAGATGGGTCAGCGGCTTCCGCGCGTTACGCTGCCGGATTTCGATTACGACCAGGCCGCCCCGAGACGATCCGAACAAGCGAAGAGTGGGCAGCGGGGAAAGACGCCGTCCGTGAAACAGAAGCGGAGCGGCGCACGGGGTCGCCGGTCTTCCAGGCGCCGCGCCTGACATCGTCGCCCCGGTTCCGCTTGAGGACGAGAGGCGAAGCCGCGTAACGAGGCGCCCTCGTCCCCATGCCGCCGCCCTCACGATCGCCCCATTTCGCGCCGGCCGCGTCCAGCCGTGCAAGCCGACCTGCGGGCCGTTTCGATTGTATCCGCCACATGGCTTATGCGCCGGGCGGTGCGAGCGCTTGCCAAGGCTGCTTCCTGAGCAGCTGGGACGATGGCCAGGCGTTGGTGCGCGGGCGGCAAACGCTTTCTGCCCACCCCGTCACGCCGGTCGGGGTCGTCGAGGGGCTCGCCAATCGTGGGGTGGGCTGGCATCGGCCTCCCGCCATTTATTTCCCCCCGCGCAACTCCAGGACGGCCTCTCCGAACGCCTTGCCGATGCTGCACATCGTCTTGACGCTGCCCAGGTAGTGGTAGGGATAGTCGCTGCCGACCTTGTTCCACTCGTCCAGATGTTCGCGCCAGCCCATCTTGAACACCGCCTCGGCGTCCACGTCCCAGAATACGTCCGTCTTTACAAGCGCCACGTTGCCCTTGAACTCGCCTCTATCCATCACGGCCGTCTTCGCGGCCTTGAATGCCTCGATGTTGGCGCTCGGATTTGCGCCCTCCACTCCCATTTGGCCGATCACGAACGGCAGCCCGGGTGCTTTGAGGTCCTTCCGTACATCGCGGATGAACTGCGCCAGGTTTGCCGTGTACTCCGCCGTGCAGTCCGCGTCTATCATGTCGTTCCAGCCTTGGAACCAGACGAAGCCGGCGAGTTCGTACCCTTGGCCCGCGTAATCGGGGAACAGCGTCTTCAGGTTAGCCAGCGTGTCGTTGACCTCCGAGATCATGGCCCGGTAGGAAGCCCCGAACGGCTTCTTCACGTCTTCAAGTGTGGCGTCCGGCTTCTGTTTCTTCAGGTCGGTCAGCATCTTGTCCAGGACCTCCGCCGGCGGCAGGCCGGCTCCGGGCGGGCGGAAGTCTCGGAACAGGCTGCGGCCGCCCCAGGCGGTCTTGATGAGCAGGACCGGCTCGTCGTAGTGGTCGCCGACCACCATACCGAACTCCAACTCCGGACCAATGCACCCGGGAGAGCCGTAGCCAACCGTCAGCTTGCCGTGACGATCCAGGAACTTGATCCACACGTCGTCGCGTTCGATCCACTTGCCGTCCTTGCGCAGGTGGGCGAACAGATCGCGCGTCGCGGGCTGCTGCGCCTGGTATTCGAGCAGCGACGCCTTGGCCTTGCCCTCCATGTTCGACTGCCCGGCCAGGATGAACACCTTGATTGGCTTCGGCGCGTCGTCGGCGCGGAGCGAAGGCGGAGTCGGAAGGGACAGCAGGGCCAGGGCGGCCGCAGCCAGAGTTCGTATGTGCATGGTCGTTTCTCGTATGGCCGGGGTCATCAGCACGTGATCTTGCAAGCAGGCGGCCCCTTCCGCAGCTCAGCAGCGCCATTATCCGTCGCCTTCGTCTCAACGAGGCTGGCCTGCCGCAACCCTTCTCGCCTGAGGCCGAGGACGTCGCCGGCCTTGAGCGTCCGCGAGGCCGCGGCCGCCCAAGCTGGCAGCAACATGCACAGACCAAGGGCCGACGCCAACACCGGAGGAAGCGGTTTCCGCATAATGTGGCTCCGGGAGAGAATGCCGCCCTACTTAATCCGACGCCTTCCATCCAGAATCGACGCCGTTCCAACGGCCTACCGCCACCCGTTCTTCCTGGCGGCGATGTCGTCGGCGTTGACCTCGCTGAACTCCTCGTCCGTCACCAGGAACAGTATCTTGCCGTGCCGAAGGAAACGCCCGCCGGCCCGGCTGGCCAGGTTCGGCGGTTCCGGCAGCCAGTGGGCGACGACCTGCCCCGTCTTCGGGTCGAGGGCGTGGATGCTGCGGACGGCCGCCGCTTGGTCTTGCTGCTTGACGCTTTCCAAACCGCCGATAAGCAGCCAATCGCTGCCCACATCCACTGACGGCAGCTCCCCCGGCACGCGGGCCGCTTCGGGGTCCGGGATTTCCCAGAGCCGCTTTCCGCTGCTCCAATCGATCAGGTGGAAACGGTAGTCGTAGCCGATGCTCGTGTGCATGAGGGCCGTCGTGGTCCCTGGCAGCCACGCCAGCAAGCCGGCGTTCGGCCCCACAACCAGCGACGACGCTTTGCCGTCCTTGGTGTAGAAAAGGAACAGGTTGCGGGCGTCCCCACTGGCATTGACGTGGACCAGGACGCCCGACCCGTCCGGGGCCGGCATAGGCGAGATGATGGGGCCGTCGCAGTCGGCCCGGAACCGCACCTTGCCGTCCGGCCCCACGGCGATCACCTGCGGCTTCTTCTTGTCGGCATCCTTCCAGGCGAGAAGGGCAAGGCTGCCGTCCGATCCGAGCTGCACGTCCTGGCCCTTGTACTGGAGGAACGGGCCCACCGCGCCCAACTGCTTCCCCGCGACATACACGTCGGCGGCGATCTCGTCCTCCTTGGGGTGGAATTCATGGACGAAGGCGCGGCCGTCTTCCGTCGCCGTGATATAGCCGGCGGGGCCGGGCTTTCGGGGTAGGACGATCGTCCAGTCGCCGTTGAGGCCGTGGATGACGCCGCCGCCGTCGCCGTACTCATAGATGTAGCCCGCGTGGGCGTCGATATTCGGACCCGCTGCTTCGTGGTCCAGCTTGCCCTCCGGCGTGAGCCACTGGACGCTGGTCGCGGCCGTCGCTCCCACGGAACGGGTTGTGACGCTGACATAGGGGGCGAGCCAGCGGCTTTGCACGCGCCCCTGAACCTCACCCGGCATGATTCGGGGCGCGGGAGGGGGAACGCTTCCCGGAATGCTTGCCTCGGACGGAGTAGCCGGCGGCGCGGCCGCCGGACCGTTCCTGGCCGGCCCGGCGTCGGGCTTCGCCTTGGCCGGCGCCACAGCTCCCGTCTCCGCATTCACTGTAAATTGCCGCCCGTCGTAGTCGATGGTCCACTCGTCCACGCCGCGCCGAATCTGAATGACCGACCAAGGCTGCGGATAGCGCTCCCCGAACGTGCCCGGCCAGACCGCCTTTCGGAGCCGCGTAACCTCCTCCGCCGTAAGCGACTGTCGCACCAGCCGCTCCGCCTGCTCCCGGTACGCCGCCTTGCCCTTGAGGTCCGGCGACTTCACGGCTGGGGCCTCCCCCAGCGGCATCTGGTCCGTTCCCTCGTTCAGGCCGAAGACGCCGCCGTCCACCTCGTCGTCCTGGATAAAGCGTACTGGAAGGGCCGAAACGCCCACGGCCGCCAGATGAACCCGCGCCCCTTTGACCGCCATGTTTTTGGGCTTCTGGCACAGCGCACCGTCGACAGCGACGCGCACGCGCAGCTCCTTGGGGTTGGCCGCGTCCTCCAATTCAACGCGGTAGACGGCGCGGCCGGGCTTGCCGACCGGCGTCACGACGCCGACCACCATCCACCGGCTGAAATCGACCGGGGGCGCGTCCTTGGCCTGGGGGCCGAGCTTCTTCCAGAGGGCGGCCCACTCGTCGGCGTTGCGTGCGATCAGCACGTCCGGCCCTTTCACGGCGGCGTCGTCCAGCCGCCACTCCTGCTCGAAGTCGGTGAAGGGCGGCAGGCCGTAGGTGTCGGCGCGGCCGGCCGCGGGCGCGGCTAATGCGAGGGCGGCCAAGAGAGGAAATGCTCGTGACGGGTTGATGCGCGTCGGCTTCATAGGGTACCTCGTAATCAGGTTCGGGGCTGGATGGGGCTGCCTGCCATACCTTCGACGGGCCGAGGCGGACAACGGATTGGTGGACGAGGAATCGTCGCCGCTGCGGATTACTGGCGTCTCGCGGAGCCTCGTCAGGCGACCGACGCGATCTGCTTGTCCGTCTTGTCGCTGGTTTTGGGCTTGTACAGGTCCTCGATCATTTTGCGGTAATCGGCCAGCGACGGCAGGCCGATGTCCTTGCGCCGCTGGTCCACGCCGGCTTCGTCTTCGATGGGGTACGGCTCCATGCGTCCGCCTACCTCGTGGAACTGCGTCCCAAACACTTGCTTCTGTCCCTCCGCCAGGCGCACCCGGTCGGTCAGGTACGCCAGCTGGTCCGGCGCCGCCTCCCCCTTCTTGACCGCTTCGGCCAAGAGCGCCTGGCAGTGCTTCTGAAAGTCCCGATCCCGGTCGGCGTGCTGTACCAGGAGCCACGCCTGCTGTGCGCCGTCCTTGCCGACCAGCGATTGGCCGGGCCAGCCGTACTTGTCAACGACCTCCTTCATTCGGGCCGTGTTCCGCGCGTCGATGTCTTGCACCGCCTGGACCGCGGCTTCGAGTTCCTTCTTGGCTCCGTCGTCTTGGCCGGCCGGCCGGGCCTGGAGGTCGATCAGATGCCGCCGCGCCTTCTGGTCCTCCGCGGCCCGGTCCAGCAGTTCCGCCCGCAGCTTCGGTTCGGTCGGCCCAGCGTCGTCGGCGCGAGCCGGGCCGGTCAACAGTGGAGCTAGCATGAAGGCCAGAGCGGCCGTCCGAGTGCGTCGCAACATGATTCCGTTCCATTCGGCAAGTGGGGGCGAACCGCCTCATGTTCGCCCAGCGGACGGCCATGGTCAAGTGCTTGTTCAAGTCAGCCGGCCTCGCTTCGCCAGAAGCACCTGCCCAGCGCCCTACAATGCCTGCTGCGTCGCGGCCGCCCCCAGGCAGAGAAACCACCGCATGGCCTCCACCACGTCGTACCATCCTCACCAGCCCGCGCCGTTGGACCGGACCGACCCCGCCGCCGAGGGCCTCCTCGCCCGCTATGCGGCGATTGCGGACGCCGCCGCCCTCGACCGGGATGCGCGCGTCCGCCTGATCCGCCCTATCGGGGCGGGCGGGCAGGGAGTCGTCTACTTGGGCGAGCGCCGCGGAGCCGACGGCTTCATGCTCCCGGTGACCCTCAAGGCCTTCTCCCCCGAACCGTACCGCGACGCCGACGCCTACGAGGAGGACATGGCTCGCGTGGCCCAAGTGGCCGCTCGCGTCGCCCGCATCCAGCACGACAACCTGCTGAGCATCCACGACTTCTTCGCCAGCGGCGGCATCCGCATCATGGAAATGGAATGGCTGGACGGCCATGACCTGCGCGTCCTTCTGACCCCGGAGACCCTGGAGCGCACCCGCGCCCGCGTCGGCGCGGCGCGCTGGGAATACGTGCAGCGCGTCGTCCTCACGCACGGGGCGACGCAGCCGCGTTTCCAGCCCGGCGTGGCCATCCGGGTGCTGCGCGACTGCCTGAGCGGGCTGGCCGCGCTTCATCGAAGGGGCATCGTCCACGGCGATCTCAAGCCATCCAACGTCATGCTGAAGCGCACCGGCAACGTCAAGCTGATCGACATCGGTTCGGCCGTGCAGCTGAACCGCCCCACGGCGCGGCGAGTCTGGTCGCCGGCTTACGCGGCGCCGGAGGTGCTGGCGGGGGAGGAGGCGACGCCCCGGTCGGACCTGGCCAGCCTGGGCTACGTCCTGGTCGAGATGCTCGCGGGGCGTTCGCCCTTCGAGGGTCTGAAGACCGTTGAGGAGCTGCGCAGCGCCAAGGCCGGCCTGGACCGGCGTCTGCCGGAACTGCTGCCGCCGGAGGTGAGCCGAAGTGAGCTGTTGCTGCACCTCTGCCGTCGTTTGGTGGCGGCCGATCCTGCCAAGCGTTTCCCTGACGAGCTGGCGGCGGACCTGGGGCGGAAGGGAGCGGCGGATTTCCACCGCCAGCTGGTCAAGGGCGATCTGGCCAGCGAATACGAGAATGACTTGCGCGTTTGGCTGGAGCAGTTAGGGTCTGTCCCATAAGCCCCTCGCCCCCGTACTCGGGGGAGAGGGGCGAGGGGGCATGGTTTCCTAGGCTAAAAACCCCTCACCCCCGGCCCCTCTCCCCGGAGTACCGGGGAGAGGGGAGAGGGGAGAGGCTTATGGGACAGTCGCTTAGCGTAAGGCGTTGGAGCGCCTATTGCGGTCCCGGGCTATCCGCCGGCGCTTCCCCGTTGCGGTCGCCAGCGGGCGCTAGGGCTTCACCTGCAGGATCAGCACCCAGTCGCCCTGCGCCCCCGCCGGCGGCGACGCCGTCCAGGAGCCGTCCGCGTTCGGCCGGGCTGGGCCGATCTCGTCGCGCCGCCCGGTCGTCGGGTCGAACGTGCTCGCCGTGTAAGGAACGTCCTGCTCCAGGTTCCGCACCGTCGCGGCCCGGGCCTGCGGCAGGTAGATGATGCGCACCATCCCCGGCACGCCGGCCGCGTACGGCGTCATGAATTCATCCGGCGCCGGCGCCGTCAGCGTGCGCCCCCACGGCCCCTCGCCGAACTTCGCCGCGACCTTCGCCTTCGCCCAATCGCGGTCGTCGAAATCCAGATTCCGCCAGCCGTCCGCTTCGTCGCGCGCGCAGCGCCACTCGCCGTCGGAGCGGATGGACGTCTTCGCATCTCCCGAAAGGACGATTTCCAGGTCGCACGACAGCCCGGCCGGGTTGGCGTCCTTCGGCCCCGGCGCGTTTTCGCCGCGCACCGCCAGGACGTTCTTGCCGGGCCGCAGCAGCCGGGCCGCGTCGAATTGCCGCCCCGTCATCCAGTCGGCGTGCGATCCCAGCAGCTCGCCGTTCAAGTAGGCGGTGAATTTGTCGTCCACCGTCAGGTGCAGCACGGCCCGCACGACCGTTTTCCCCTCCGGCAGCTCGAACGTCCGCCGGAAATAGCGGGCCGCGACGGGCGCATCCTTCGTCGGGTCGCCCTCGGGATACCAGATCCAATCGCCCCAGGCGACCGCAGCGCCGGCGCCCTTTTCCCACGCCGCCCACTCGGGGTACGGCGTGAACCGCTGCCAGGGGTATTCTTCCAGCAGCCGCTTCGCCTTCCCCAGCTGCTCCGACCCCGGCAATTTCATCGCCTCATCCCAGGGCAAATGTCCGTAATCCCCGCCGTGCGGCGATTTGCCGTAGGGTTGCTCTTTCCGGTTGACCTGCCAAATGCCGTTGGCGCCGTAGGTGTGCCCCGCCGCCCCCGACAGGATGCTGGCCCAGAACATTAGCCGCGGCACCTCGGCGGGGATGCGGTCGAGCAGCCCCTCGTAACACACCTCGCCATTGACCACCGGCGCCGTCGGCTGGGCCTCATAAGAGGCCCGTAGTGTGCGGATCGACGGCGCCAGCACCTCCTTGCCGCCGTGGCCGGTCTGGAGCATGTCGAAGTCGAGCAGTTCCTGGTCCTTGTACAATGCCCGGCCGCTCAACGGCGGCAGGCCCGTCGGATGGACCGTCACGGGCCGGCCGAAGGCGTTGATCTTCCGCACGTAGCGGATGACTTCCTCCCAGTCGGCCGTCTGTTTCTCGCCGCCGCGCGGGAAGCCTTTATCGAGGTAATAGGGCAGGTTGATCTCGCCCGCCACGCACCACACCACCGGCAGGGCGCCGTAGCGGGCGACGAGATAACGCCAGTGCCGCTTCATCTTCTCGACGCCCATCCACGGCAGATGATACCCCCATGCCCCAACGATGCACGGCACAAGCCCCTGGTCGGCGAGGTAGAAGAGCCGCTCGTCGGCCTTGTCGAAGTATTCAGGTCGGATACGGCTGTAATCCTTTTCCCACGGGAAACCGGCCTCGTTGCGGCCGCGCTCGTCGAAGGCCGGCATGTCGGGGTAGAGGCCGGCGACGATTTGAATGACGGTGAAGCCCTTGTCGCGGCGGTCGGCGGCCAGCGTCTTGAAGTCGTTAGGCCAGCGGAGCCGCTCGCACAGACCCATCCACCAGGTGTCGCCGAGCCAGAAGAACGACGTTCCGTCGGCGTGGGCGAAATGCCGGTGATCGTCCGCAATCCGGATAGGCCCGTGTTTATAGAGCGAATTGTCGCCGTCGTAGGGACGGATTTGGACCACGCCCTCGCGGCCGTGTAACCCGTCGTCGGTCGGGTCGGAGCATTGGCTGCGGTAGGAATGGACGCCGACCTGGGGCGAGGCGTAGCGGACGCGCCAGACGTCGCCGCCGTCCCAGAAGGCGGGCACGGTCACGGCCTTGCCGTCGGGGGCGGTGAACGTGACGTCGACGTCGATGGTGTTGAAGGGGTTGTCGTGATGCTTGCGGGCGGTGAAGGTCAGCTCCACGACGCGGTTGGCGTCGGCGGCCGGCGCGTCGGCGGCGCGGAGCGGGGCGAGGCAGAGAAGGGCGGAGAACAGGGCGGCGGATTTCGCGGGGGTCATGGGAAGGCGTCGTCCTCGGGGGCTGATAGCGGCGCGGGCGCCGCGTTCTCTGCCGAGAATAGCAGCCGGCCGCCGGTCGAGGCAACCGACGCTTGCAGATTCGGTGGTTCAACAGGTCCAATGCCCTCGTTCCCAGGCTCTGCCTGGGAACGCACTGCCCGGCAGGCTCTGCCTGCCGGATAGAACAGACGCGAGGCAGAGCCTCGCCAGCAGTCCGTTCCCAGGCAGAGCCTGGGAACGAGAAGAA
>DATKHW010000468.1:0-2704 GCA_035546275.1 Gemmataceae bacterium | reverse complement strand
TCCTCCTTAGGACAGAGAGGGGGAGGTAGGCAATGACTGCGAAACCGCGTTTCTTTCTGACGACGGCCATCGACTATCCCAACAGCCGGCCGCACATCGGCACCGCCTTCGAAAAGCTCGGCGCCGACGTGCAGGCCCGCTATCGGCGCATGGAAGGCTACGACGTCTTCTTCCTCATGGGCAACGACGAAAACACCGTCAAGGTGTCGAAGCGCGCCGCCGAGCTGGGGCGCGATCCGAAAGAATACTGCGACGACATGGCCCGCCAGTTCAAAGAGGTTTGGCGCGCCCTCGACGTCAGCTTCGACGATTTCATCCAGACCAGCGAACCACGCCACCACGCGGCCTGCCGAAAATTCATCCAAAAAGTATACGACAACGGTTACATCTACAAGGGCCAGTACGAGGGGCTGTATTGCGAGGGTTGCGAGGGGTTCAAGACCGACGCCGAGATCGAGGAGGCGGGCGGCGTCTGCCCCATCCATCGCACGGCGCCGCTGCGCCGCAGCGAGCCGTGCTACTACTTCGCCCTGTCGAAGTTCCAGGAACGCTTGATGGACTTCTATCAGCTCAACGCCGACTTCATCCAGCCGGAAAGTCGCCGAAATGAGGTCATGAATTTCGTCGCGGCCGGTCTGAGGGACACCAACATCACGCGGGCCGGCGAGACGTGGGGCATCCGTGTGCCGTTCGACGAGGACTTCACCATTTACGTCTGGTTCGACGCCTTGCTCAACTATATCACCGGCGTCGGTTACGGCGCCGACGAGGAACGCTTCGCCAAGTGGTGGCCGGCCGACTTGCACGTCATCGGCAAGGACATCACGCGCTTCCACTGCGCCCTGTGGCCGGCCATGTGCTTCGCCGCCGGCGTCGAGCCGCCGCGGCGCGTCTTCGGCCACGGTTTCGTATACATCAAAAACGAGGAGACGGGCGATACGGAAAAGATCAGTAAATCGCTTGGCAACGCCGTCGAACCGATGGAAATCGTCACGAAATTCAGCGCGGAGGCGTTCCGCTACTACTTCCTCAAGGCGTGCCCGTTCCCTGACGACGGCGAGTTCAGCTGGCAGCAGTTCGCCAAGGTGTACAACGCGGACCTGGCCGACAACCTCGGCAACACGTACAGCCGGGTTGTGAAGCTGATTAGCCAGTATTACGACGGCCGCTTGGAGGGCACGGCGGGGTTGGAGCCAGGCGTCATCTACACGGAGGTGGACGTCGAAGCGACGGTCAAGCAGGTGCAGAACCACATCGAGGCATGTCAGTACAACCAGGCCCTGCAGCGCGTCGTCTTGCAGGTGCTAAACCCGACGAACAGATATCTGGACGAAAACGCCCCGTGGAAGACGGCCAAGACCGACAAGGGGGCGGCCAAGCGCGTCCTGTACGATGCGGCGGAGCAACTGCGCATCGCTTCGATTCTGCTCAAACCATTCCTGCCGCGCGGCGCGGAGACTATTTACAAGAGCTTCAATTTCCCCGAGCCGTGGGCCGAGGTGAGCTACGAAGATGCGTGGTCGCACGCCCGCCAGGGCGAGGACTTGCGGGTGCTGGCGCCGTTGCAGGACGGCAAAGTGAAGCCGCTGTTTCCGCGCATTACGTCGTGATTCAGCGCCTTACCAGCACGCAGCGCCAGCAATTGCTTTGGTCGCAGCACTTGCTGGCGCTGCGCGCTCTCCTGCTTTCCCTTTCATCCAATGACTTCCGCGATCTGATTCAGCTCCGTCAGCAAGACATCGGGACGCAAGTTGGCGTCCTTCAGCTGTTCCGGCGTAGCCTGCAGCGACGCCCGATCGCCGGCGAACAGGGCGGTGCGCATCCCCAGTCGGTGAGCCGGCGCCAGGTCCTGCGAAATGCGCGAGCCGACGTGCAGCACCTCATTCGGCTCGACGCCCTTGTCCAGCAAGGCGTTCAAAGCCGGCCGGAACAGCCGCTCCGATGGTTTCCGCCCGCGCCCTTCGTAGGACAGCATCCGCAAGTCGCCGTCCAGCACGTCGTCCAGCTTCAGGTCCGCGTCCTGCGCGGCGAGGCCGCGCTGCAGCTGCACGGTCGTGAAACATTGACCATCGGCCAGCAGTCCCTGCGTCAGCTCAGCGGCGGACACGTGCCGCAGCGCCTCGGCGGCGCCGGGATAGCAGGCCGTGCCCTGGAGGCTGGCGTGGAAGAAATAGGCCACCTTACGGCTGTACTCGTTCAGCGCTCCGAAAAATCCGGCGTCGAATTTGTAGTCCTTTTGCAAGAGCCGCTTGAGAATGGCTTCCCAGACGCGCTCCGCCGCCGCTTCGGGATGGCGCTCGCCGGGCGGCGCGACCTGCTGCTCCCGCAGAATCTGGTTGTAGATCTGGCTCAGGTACTCCGACGGCTGACCCGGCTTCCGCGTCATGGAAGCCCACATTTTGAATTCCTGGACCGTCTTGTCTAGGGCGTTGTTCATGACAAAGGCGGTGGGATGCTCGAACAGCAGCTCGCCGCCGGTGATCGCGACCAGTGTGCCGTAGACGTTCCAGAGGACGGCCCGCACTTCCGGCAGCCGGACGAGATGCGGTTTCGCCTTGGGACGGTCCACGTTAGGCGCCGCCGGCCAGGGCAGGTCGGCGCGGGCGTCGAGATAGGTCGCGTACTGTTCCAGCGTCAGGCCCATTGGGCGTCCGCCTTCATCCGGGTGCCAGTGGTCCACCACAGCTGGGTTGACAAGCAGTGT
>DATKHW010000467.1:0-4817 GCA_035546275.1 Gemmataceae bacterium | reverse complement strand
ATTATTCACCTTTTCGGAGACGCTTTTTCGCCTCCCATCATCGGCTACCTTTCCGGGGCCGCGCGCAAGACCGCGGCGGCCGCGCAGCAACCGTCGTGGTGGACGGAATTCCTCGGCAGCCGCGGCGGCATGGATTTCAGCTTCTGTATCGTGTCCTTGATGATCCTGCTGGCCGGCGTCTTCTGGCTCTGGGGCGCGAAATACCTGAAACGCGATACGGAGCTGGCGCCGACGCGCACAGCCCAGCCGCCCATCCTGGAGAAGCCGTCGTGAACCCCGTTTGCACTCTTGTATGGGCGTCGTTGCTTTTCTCTCCGGGGGCTTACGCCCCCGGCTCGCCGACGGCTGACGCCTCCTATTCGATCAAGACCACTGACGCCGCGCCGCCGATGGAATTGGCCGAGCCGATCCGCAAGCTGCTGGCCGGGCACTGCATCCAGCTCTTCGCGGGAGGCGACAAGGCGCTCGTCGAGGTCTGGTTCCGCAAAGAGGCGCCCGGCGATGCGATCGACGTGCAGATCATGAACGGCCTGACCTACCAGGAGATCCCAGAGACGACCGTCCTCGGCGCCCTGCGCGTGATCGGCGACTTTACCGATTACCGTCATCAAAAACTCGCCCCCGGCGTTTATACACTTCGCCTCGGCTTCCAGCCCGTCACGGACGACCACCAGGGCACGACGCCGTATCCGGAATTCCTGCTGGCCAGCCCCGCCGCGGCGGACCTCAAGCCCGATCCGATGGAACACAAGGCGCTGGTTGAGCTAAGCGGCAAGACAACCGGCAAACATCCCTCCGTACTGCTGCTGTTTCCGGGAAAAAACACGTCGGACGAGCCGAAATTGGTGGAAAAGCCCGGCGGCTGCTGGGTCGTCATGGTCAAGCAGGACGTGCGCGTCGGCGACAAGAAAACGGTGATGGGAATTGGCCTGACGCTGATCGGCACGTCCCCGAAGGCGCCGGACAAGCCCTAGCCGCGTCCGCGGCCCCTTGCCGCTCGCTTCCTTTCGCGGTATTACTTTGTTTTCCCCCTCTCCGCGCGAAAGGAACCGACATGAACGCCTGGGTCTGGGTGGCTATTTACAGCGTCGCGGTGCTGCTGTTCTCGCTGGCTGGCGGCAGCGTGCCGTTGCTCAGCAAGGTTACCCACAGCCGGCTGCAACTCTATCTCAGTCTTTCCGCGGGCGTGATGTTGGGGGCGGCATGTTTCCATGTGCTGCCCGACGCGGTGGAGAACGATTTCGGAAGGGACACCGTCGGCATCTGGCTCGTGCTGGGCATGCTCGGTTTATTCTGCATCGAGCGCTTCCTGGCGCCGCATACTCATGAACCCAGCGTCCCCAAGGCGCCGCGGCCGGAAAAAGCCCAACACGAACATGACCATTCCCACGAGCTTGGATCAACCGCATTCACAGGCGTTGTTGCGGCGGAAAAAGCGCAGCACGACCATGACCATCCTCACGACCATGACCATAGCCACCACGAGCACCACCACGATCACGGCCCTCACGCCCCGGCCGCGCCCCCGGTGGCGGGCTGGGCGGCGGTGCTTGGTCTGACGCTGCACACGTTCATGAACGGTGTGGCCATGGCCGCCGCTGTGCAGACCGACCTGGGCGCGGCCAAGCCATTCCCCCTTCCCGGTTTGGCAATCTTCCTGGCCATCGTGCTGCACAAGCCGGCGGACGCCCTGGCGATTTCCACGGTGCTGCGGCGGCGTAATGTGCGTCCGGGTCTGATCGCCCTGGTGCAGTTCGGCTTCGCCTCGATGGTTCCGGTCGGGGGCTTTGCGCTGCTCGCCACGAGCGGCGCCCTGGAGGCGACCGTCCAAAATGACATCACGGCAGCGGCGCTGGCGTTCTCTGCGGGCACCTTCCTCTATATTGCTCTGAGCGATTTGCTGCCAGAGGTCCACTTCCACCGGCATGATCGCATTCCCCTGTTTGTGGCACTGGTCGCCGGCGTGGTGCTGATGTACGGCATCGGCCTGCTCGAACAGCTCGGCGAAAAAAAGACCGGCCCCGAGAATCCGCCGGCTGCGCCAGCAGCCCGCGCTCCATAGAGGAGATGCCGTTGCCGCATTTCAGCTTTCCGGGCAAAATGCGCGAGTTGCGCCCAGAACTAAGGAGGCGTCTCATGTCCGCCGCGCCGAAACCCATCCACTTCGACAACCTCGCTGAAATCATGCATCACCTCGGCGTCTCCGGCCGCCGCATCCGCGCCAACCCTCCGCCCGGCAAAGCGACGGAGAAGGACGTCATCCGCATCCACGATCGCACCGACCGGCTCTACGAGCTCGTGGATGGCGTCTTGGTGGAGAAGATCATGAGTTTCCCCGAATCAGCGTTCACTTGCCATCTAATCAAGATGTTGGGGATCTTTCTGGACGATCACCCGCTCGGCTTCCTTACTGCACCGGATGGCGCGGTGAGACTCATGCCAGGCCTGGTGCGCCTTCCCGACGTCTCCTTTATCTCGTGGGATCAACTGCCCAAGCGCGAACGGCCGACCGACCCTATCGCCGACCTCGCCCCCGCCTTGGCTGTGGAGGTCCTGAGTAAGGGCAACACCAAGCGCGAGATGGGCCGCAAGGTTCGCGAGTAATTCCTCTGCGGCGTCCGCGTCGTCTGGCTCGTCTCCCTTACTTCTCGCTCCGTGAGCGTCTGCAGCGCTCCCGACGAATCGACGACGCTGACCGAGGACCAAACCCTCCGCGGCGGCGACGTGCTGCCGGGGTTGGCTCTGCCGCTTCGCCGCGTCTTCGCCGAAGTTCCCGTGCAAACAAAGGCCGCCGGAAAGGCGAAGCGACGGCGGCGTCCCAACCGCGGCGACCGGCCGGCGTGAGGCGGTCTTTCTCCTGTCTGCTCGCTTGCGCCTCCCACCTGCGGTATACTCCGTTGGTTCGTCCCATCCACAAGGAGTTCCGCACCCATGCACCGCACTCTCCTCTCTTTAGACGTCCTCCTGCTCGCCGCCGCGTTGGCCCTGATCGGGACGACGGCCCTCGGCGCTGACTTCCCCGACGTGTCGAAGCTGCCGTCCCACCCCGATTTGCCCGATCCCCTTGTCATGTTCAACGGCGACCGCGTTACAACAAAAGAGCAGTGGATCGAGAAGCGACGGCCGGAATTGAAGGCGCTGTTCGAGCATTACATGTACGGCGTGGCGCCCCCGGCGCCGGGCAAGATCGACGCGGTGGTCGATCGCCTCGACCCCAAGGCGTTCGGCGGTAAAGCCACCCTGAAGGAAATCTCCATCTCCTTCGGCCCTCCCGATACGCCGAAAATCCATCTGCTGCTCGTCGTACCGAACGCGCGCAAAGCGCCGGCCCCGGTCTTCGTCGGCATGAATTTCCACGGCAACCATGCGCTAGTCAACGACCCGGCCATGCGATTGCCGGACGTCTGGGTTCCCGACAAGGCCGCCGGCGCCAAGGACAACCGGGCGACGGACGCCGGCCGCGGCACGGAGATCGACGTGTGGGCGCTGGAGCAGTCGATCGACCGCGGCTACGCCGTGGCGACGCTCTACTGCGGCGACGTCGATCCCGACCGGCCCGACGTGCGAGAGGGGATTCAGCCGCATCTGCGCAAGCCGGGCGAACAGCCGGGGCCGAACGACTGGGGCACGATCCGCGCCTGGGCCTGGGGCATTTCGCGGGCGGTGGATTACCTGTGTACCGACAAGGACCTCGATAAGGACAAAATCGCGGTGGTCGGCCATTCCCGTCTCGGCAAGACGGCGCTCCTGGCCGGGGCGTTCGACGAGCGCATCGCTCTGGTGATTCCCTTGCAGGCCGGCTGCGGCGGCACGGCGCCGAGCCGGAATGCGCCTCCGGACGCCGAATCCGTCAAGCGGATCAACACCGGCTTCCCGCACTGGTTCGACGGGACCTTCAAGGAATTCAACGATCAGACGGACAAACTGCCGTTCGACCAGAATTGCCTGGCCGCCCTGGTGGCCCCGCGGCCTCTGCTGTATTGCTGCGCCGTCGAGGACAAATGGTCCAACCCGGCGGGGCAGTTCGAGATGCTGAAGTCCGCCGATTCCGTCTACCGGCTGCTGGGCGCCAGCGGATTGGAGACGAAGCAGATGCCGGAAGTGGGTCAGCTCAGCGACGGCGTGCTGGGTTATTACATCCGACCCGGAAAGCACTCCATGACGAAGGAGGATTGGAGGGTGTTTCTCGATTACGCGGACAAGCACTTTGGCAAGCCGGAGGGGGCGAAGTGAAATTCAGACGCGCGAGCCCGCAGCGCAAGCAAGGGTCCTTGCTTGCGCTGCGGGCTCCTGGACGCACTCGCGTCAGCGATAATCCTCTCGCGGCGGACAGAACACATCGAGCGCCCGAACCGGCTCGTCCAGCGCCCGAACGCGATGCCGCACGCCGCCCGGAATTCGGTACAGATCGCCCGCCCGCAATGTCTTCTCCTCGCCGGCGATCAGGAACACGGCCCGCCCAGCCAGCACCATGCCGACCTGTTCGTGCGGATGGGCATGCTCCTCCACCACCGCGCCGGGTGCGATGTCCACCACCGACAGCATCATCCTCTCCACGGCGCAGGTGCGAATGTCCACGCCGGGAAAGATGGTGTGCCGAGCACAGTCCGACGCTTCGGGGAAATAGAGGCTCATGGAGAAAGCGTCAGGGGCCGAGCAGCCCCTGCATCATTTTGTAATGGATTTCGGAGGACTGCTTCACGATCAGCGTCATGTGGACAGGGTCAAAGACGATCGTGCCGGCGCCGTCTTTGCCGTTGGCCGCCCAGCTGTCCGCGTCGATGTTGCCCTGGATCATTTGCACCAGCTGAGCGACC
>DATKHW010000466.1:0-5508 GCA_035546275.1 Gemmataceae bacterium | reverse complement strand
GAACGTTTCCTTGTGGGTTTCCGGAGTCACGACCGGAACCATGTACGTCCGCGTTCGCTTTTCCATGTGCGTTTCCGGGACGCACACCATGAACTTGTGCGTGACTTCCGTAGGCGTCGGGACCATGACGGTTTCCGTCCGCTCCTCATTGTGGTACTCGAGCTTGCACACGACGCGCTGCCGGGTTTCTTCCTTCATCGTGGGAACGAGGAGGGTCCGCTCCCGGTTTTCCTCGTGCGTCACCGGCGTACAGACGGTTTCGGTGATCTCCTGCTGAATCGTCTCCGGCGCCATCTTGTAGACGGTCCGGGTCACCGTTCGCATCTCCGTCTTGTATTGCATCGTATAGCCGCAGCCGCAGTCGGCCGGGGCGCCGCAGCCGGAATCGCAAGGCGCCGCGCAGCGGTTTCGGCCGAACGCCCAAGCCGTCCCCGCCCCCTGCACCATCATCGCCGCCAGAGCCAGGTACGAAACCACCTTCTTCATTACTGCTCTCCTCCCAGAAAGCCCACTTAGGATGTCCCGAACAAATCGGGTTGTCTGCTTCAAATTGGTAAAGGACGTAAGTTAGGCAGTTTTCGTGCCACCGCGGGAAGTGGGATCAAAAACACTTCTTGTTATGCCGGCGGCCTCTGCGTGGCGTTTCCGGGCTTTGCCACTGCTCCGGTGCGACGGAAGCAAGCCGGCCGCCTCTGCTGGTAATTAGGATAAGATGGAAAGGATGGGAAGTATAGATGGGAGGCGAAGAAAAAGTAGGTTTTTTGCAGGTCGCGGTCCTATGGCTTGGGGGCCGGCGGAAGCAAAGCCGCCTGCGCTTCCGCATCGGCCGGGTTGAGACGGAGCACCCGGCGGTACACATCTCGCGCTTCCTCCCGACGACCCAGCGCCAGCAGCGCTCGCGCCTTAAGCAGGCAGGGCGTCGCCCATCGGGAATCGCGCCGCTCTGCCTCGGCGGCCAGCTGACGGGCCTGGTCGAACTGCCGCCGGCTCAGCTGCACGGCGGCGTAGGTCGCAATGGCGCGCGTGAAGTCCTCCTCGTCGCCGTGCCAGTCGGCGTGGAGCGCGTGCTCTAAGGCGGCGGCCGCGTCGTCCAGCCGACCGTCGGCCAAATCACAGGCGCCTTGCTGGTGATAAAGGAGCGCGTAATTGGGATATAGCTCCAGACCGCGGGCCAGCCAACGGCGGGCGCGGTCGAATCGGCCCACGGCGAGGGCGGTTCGGGCGGCCTCGGCCAGGAAGAGGGGGTTGAGTGGATCGTCGGTCAGGGCGGCGTCCCATTGGACGACGGCGTCGTCCCCTCGCGCCAGGCCCTGCGCCGCCATCTCGCCGAGCAGCCGGCCGAGGTTGGCGTGACGGCTGGGAATGGCCGGCCCCAGCGCGAGGGCGCGATCCAGGGCGGCGTGGGCCTCGTCCAGCAGCCGTCGCCGCTCTTCCAGCGCGGCCGTCTGACGCGCGCTGAGTTGGGCGGCGGCGCTCAGCTGTGTCCAGCCGCGATCGTCGTCCGGGTCGAGCTGGACCGCGCATCGGTAATGGGTCAGCGCCTCGGCCGGCGCCGCGGCGACGATCCGATCGCCGGCCCCGCGCGCAATTTCCGCCTGAAGAGGGCGGATTACGGCGAAATACAGGGCCGCCGCCGTCGCCAGTGCGACGCCAATGCATGCGGCAGGCCCCCAACCGGGCGAGCGGCGGGGCTTTTCCCCGCCGTTTGGACGCAACTCGCAGTTGTCGCCTTCCATCCGCCAGACGGCCAGCACGGCAAGAGCCGCCGTAACGCCGAGCGCCGCCGTCGCGCCCATCCCAGCCCAGCCGACGTTGACGCCGAACAGCACGACCGCGGCCCCAGCTGCCGCCGACAAGCCGCTGAGAGCACCAATGGATTTGCCGCCTTGCGGCTCCTCTTCCGATCTCGCATATCCCCAGCGGGACAGCAACCCCGCAGCGACGACGAACAGCGAGCCGCAGCCGATCACCGTGAAGCCGAACAGGTCTTGCACCAGAAACGCCGTCAGCCCGGCGCCGACGGCCGCAATCAGCGGCCGCTCGTCGGGCGATGATCGCCGCCAGGCCCGGACGCCGGCCAGCACCAGTCCAACGGCCAGCCCCGCCGCGGCCGCGCCGCCGAGCAGCCCCTGCGTGGCGAGGAGATGAAGGACGACGTTGTGCGCCCGCGTCGGCGTCACGTTCCATTCGGCGTCGGCATAGTCGGCGGGCCGGCGTCTTCCGAAAACGACCTGAAAGGCGTCCGTCCCCCATCCGGCGACCGGCCGATCACGGAACAGGTCGGCGGCTGCATGCCAGATTTGCCAGCGGCCCTCGCCGTCGCCGATCCGGCCGAGCCGTTGCGCCACGTTCCCCGCCAGACCGGCGCCCGACGATCCAATGGCTGCCCAGCCGCAAAACCCGGCCGCCGCGACGATTGCCAGCCCGGCCAGCACCAGGGCTGAACGCCGACGGCCGGCCAGGAACCATCCTCCGCCTAGCACCAGCAGCGCCGCCCCGCCCGCCAGCCAGGCGGCCCGCGACAGCGCCGCCGCCACGGCCGCCGCGCCAAGACCGGCTATGGCGGTCAGAATCAGCGCCGTCCCCCAGCGCCGCCGCTGAACGGCGTCCCGGACAAACAGCGCGATCGGCGGCCCCGTCATGACCAGGTAGGCAGCGAGATAATTGGGATGGCCGAACATGCCGAAGGGCCGGGCGCGATCGGCGAACAGCGACACGCCGTCCCAGAGGATCGGATCGAGGCCGACGGCCTGGATCACGGCATACGCGGCAGAGAGGGCCGAGCCGACGACGACGGCGGTCAGCAAGCGACGACCGTCGGCGACCGCGCGGTACCAGGCGCGCGCCGACAGATAGAGGACGAGGTAGGACAGCAGCGTTTGCAGACCGGCGTGGCTGTCCGGCGCTCCGCGCCAGGAGAGCAGAGGGTTAATGGACATGACCGTGGAAAGCACCGCCGAGGCGGCGAGCAGAAGCATCCCGAACGTGGCGAGGTCCGGCCGCGCGGGCCAGCGGAACGGGGCGCCGCGCGCTAACCAATCGCAGACCGCCAGGCCGCTTAGGACCAGGGCCGACGCCGTCAGGAGCAGCGCCTTGGGCCCTTCAAAGGCGTCCGCCGTCCACGTGCTGAAAACCAGCGGCGCCAGGACAAGGTGCAGCAGCAGCACCCAACGGCCGGCCTCGACCCAACGGTTCACGACACGGTTTGTGGAGCGTCCCATGGCGGGGGAATACCGGCCGTCGGGGCGGCGGTCAAGTCCGACCCGCCGTCAACTCAGGGAACGCCACTATTTGGCGTCCGATGATTCCTTCCTCGCCTCGGAGGGGCGATGGTCAATAGCCAGGGGCGTGATCCCGGCTCGCCTGGCGCCCCGACATCCCGTGCCCCGACCCTTGACGTTCCTCCTCCCACCGGGCTATCCTCGATGAGTCCAGCCACGGGGGCCGTCGTGCTGCGTTTCTTCGCCGACCATCGTTCGTCCGGGGGCGTCCTGACGCGGCGAGAATGGCTGCGCATCGGCGGCCTGGCCGGGCTGGGCCTGCTCACCGGACCGGGCGCCGCGGCTGCGGCTCGGCCTTTTCCCGGATTCGGCAAGGCGAAATCGGTCCTCGTCGTCTTCACCAGCGGCGGACAGAGCCAGATCGACACCTGGGACCCCAAACCCGACGCCCCGGAGGAAATTCGCGGCGCCTTCCGGCCCATCGCCGCCTCCGTTCCCGGCCTTCAGATTTGCGAACACCTGCCGCGCGTCGCCCGGCTGGCCCATCTCTATGCCGTCGTTCGCAGCGTCTGCCACGACGACCTCGATCACGGCACCGCGTGCTATCTGGCGCTGACGGGACGATTCCACTCCCTCAAGTCGGCCAATCCGCCGCCGCGGCCCGACGACTATCCGACCTACGGCGCCGTGGTGCGGCGGCTGCGGCCGGCGGGGCCGCTGCCCTACGCCGCCGTCCACGTCAATGGGCCGATCCTCGCTCCGCTGCTGCCGGCGCCGGGGCAGTTCGCCGGGCAGCTCGGAGCGTCGTTCGAGCCATTGCTCCTGGGCGATGTGACGACCGGCGACGCGGGGATCGCCGGACTCGACCCGACGCCGGACCTGCCGCCGATGCGATTGGACGAACGAAAGTCACTGCTGGAAGCGCTGGAGGACCAGGACCGCCGACCGGCGCCGGCCGGCGCGGCAATGAAAACGCTCTACGGAGAGGCATATCGCCTGCTGTCGGCGCCGGGCTTCCGCCGGGCGTTCCGGCTGGACCAGGAGCCGGAAGCGGTCCGCGACGCCTACGGCCGGCATCGGTCCGGCCAGGCCTGTCTGCTCGGCCGGCGGCTGGTCGAGGCGGGCGTGCCCTACGTCGCCGTGCTGTGGAACCATTGCATCCGCGGCCAGGACCGGGCGCCGGACGACGACGACGCCTACGGCTGGGACACGCACAACGACATCTTCGCCTCGTTGAAGGATCGCCTGTTGCCGCGCTTCGATCGGAGCTTCGCCGCCCTGCTGACCGACTTGCAAGAGCGCGGGCTGCTGGATACGACGCTGGTGGTGTGTATGGGGGAATTCGGCCGGGCGCCGCGGGTGGCGCGGGAGAAGAACTTCGTCGGCGATGCGCCGGGGCGGAAGCACTGGGCGGCGGTCTATTCCATCGTCATGGCCGGGGCGGGCGTGACCGGCGGCGGCGTCTTCGGCGCGTCCGATCGCATTGGCGGCTACCCGGCCGTCAACCCCGTCGGCCCGTGGGACGTGGCCGCCACGCTGTTCGCCGCGCTCGGCGTCGATCCCGCCGCCGCCGTCGCCGACCCGGCCGGCCGCACGTTTCCCGTCAGCATCGGCGAGCCGATCGGCCGCCTGTGGACTGGCTGATGCCGCATTACGGCGAAGTGGTTTCACTTACCTGAATTAGCCCAGCAGCGGATGCGTGGATTGCATCCGCCGGCGTCCAGGCACTTCTGAATCGCCAGCCGCTCCGCCTCTCTGCGGGTGTCGGCCGTGGCATAGCCATAGACGCCGTTGTCGCCGACCGCCAGTGCGGCGCAGGAGTCTTCGCACGAAACCAGAATCCGGGCGTCCGCCCCTTTGCAATAGCCGAGGGCCGTCCGCTCGGCCTCGTCCCGGCAGGCCTTGCCGTAAGCGTAACCGTAAGCGCCGGTGCTCGGCGAATAGGCGATGGCCGCGAACTTGTCGGCCCGAGCGCTGGCGGGCGCCGCGAACCCGAAGACGGCGACGGCCGCGAGGACCAGACTCAAAATCACCGCACGTCGGCAACGAAAGGTGTTCATGGCAGGTCTCTGTTTCGCATTCCCCGTGGACCGGTCGGCCGCCCACCGGCTGTGTTGGAGAGACGCTCCCCATCGCAATGCTTGCGCGGCCGTTCGCGTCCTTCCTTCCTATCCATAACAGCACTCGCCCGCTCCGTCCTTTGCTCCCAAGGAGAATCCCCATGCCATGGCGGCGATCTCTGCTCGTGGTGGCGCTCTGCATCGCATCGGCCTCGGCGGCGGACTGG
>DATKHW010000465.1:0-5771 GCA_035546275.1 Gemmataceae bacterium | reverse complement strand
GCCATCAGGGGGCTTACGCCCCCCGCTCGCCGGGCCACAGCGTCAGGACGCCTTTTTCTCGTCGCTGATCTTGACGAGCACGTCGTCCACCAGGCCGAACTCCTTGGCCTCCATAGCGGTGAAGTAGCGATTGCGCTCCGTCTCCGCCTCGATCTTGTCCAGCGGCTGGCCCGCGTGCCGGGCCAGGATCTCGTTGAGACGATGCTTCTCCTTCAGGATCTCCTTCATCTCGATTTCGACGTCGGAGGCCTGGCCGTACATGCCGCCGCTCCACGGCTGGTGGATCATCACCTTGGCATGCGGCAGAGCGAATCGCTTGCCTTTGGCGCCGGCCGCCAGCAGGATGGCCGCTCCGCTGGCCGCCATGCCAATGCAGTAGGTGGCGATGGGGCACTCCAAAAACTGCATCGTATCGTAGATAGCCAGCGTCGAGGTCACCGAGCCGCCCGGCGAATTGATGTAAAAATGGATCTCCTGGTTGCGGTTTTCGTATTGCAAGTACAGCATCTGCTGAATGACGACGTTGGCCGTGATGTCGTTGATCTCCGGCGCGTAGAACGTGCCGCCCGCGCAGCCGAAGAAGATGATGCGGTTCTCCAGCAGAATGTCGTTGGTCTGGTACTGCCGCTGCCGCTGATAGTCGCGGTAGCGTTGGTTGCGAAAGTCGCCCGGCGCGCCGGGAGGAAATTCAAGCATAAGCGGACTCCTTAGGGGCCGATCCAGTCAACTGGCGGCCGGCGTTTCGGGTTCAGATTCGGCGGCGGACGGCTCCGCGGCGGGGTCGTGCATCTCGCCGGGCACGGTCTGCGCTTCCACCGTACTGACAGCAGGGGCCTCTTCCTTGAGAGGCGCCTCTTCCCATTCGGCCGAGTCGAGGATCAGGTCGAGGGCCTTGCGCTCGATCATTTCCGCAGCCAGGGCGTCGAGCATGTCTTCCTTTTCCAGCCGGGCGCGCACTCGCCGCGGCGACTCGTCGGCCTGTTCGGCCAGACGTTCGATCTCCTCGTTGAGGTCGTCCTCGTTAATTTCGATCTTTTCCTTCTCGGCGATCTTCTGAAGGACGAAATGCTCCTTGAGAGCCAACTCGGTGGAGCGCAGCACGTCTTGCTGCATCAGCCGCTGCCGCTGTGCGATCTCCTCCTCGGAGATGCCGTCGGATCGCATTTCCATTATACGCCGGGCCATCGCCTTGCGCGCCTGGCGCATGAGCAGGTCCTGCGGCAACTCCCACGTGGAGGCGGCGGCGATTTGAGCCAGGACCTGCTCGCGGGCCGATTGCCGCTGCGTGTATTCCAGGCGGCGTTGCAGCAACGCGCGAATCAGCTCATGCAGCTCATCGGCCGAGTGAACGCCGAACAGGTGCAGGAACTCATGCGTCAGTTCCGGAGGCCGCAGCGTTTTCACATCCTTGATATCGACGCTAGCCTGCACCGTTTTGCCGCGGAGGCTGGCGTCGGCGGCGGCCGTGGACACCTCAATGTCCACGGTGCGGACGTCGCCGGCGTTAGCGCCCTGAACCTGTTCGGCGAAGCGCGGCGCCACGGCGTCTTTGAAGGCGAGCCGTTTGTCAATGCGGAACTGGGCTTCCTTGATGGTGCTGATCTCGCGGTAGCCGTCGCGTGTGGTCACGTCCACCGTGAGGATGTCGCCAATTTGAGCGTTGCCTTCCGGCTTGGGCACGACCTGGCCGTGCGGCGCCAGAATGCGGCGTTCTTCCTGGGCGACTTCCTCGTCGCTGAAGACGTGGACCAGTTTCTTGAGTTTGAGGCCTTTGTATTCCGGCAGGTCAAATTGCGGCCGAACTTCGACCTCAAACTCGTAAACGAGCGGCCCCTGTTTGGGCATCTCGATGGCGGCGGGGTCGAGATCGGGCTGGCTGAGCGGGGCGATGTCGTGGTCCTCCGCAAGCTGCTGGAGGCTGGCGAGCAGCACTTCGGTTTTTACTTGGTCGCCGACCTCGCGCTGGAAGCGGCGCTCGATGATGCGGCGCGGCGCCTTGCCGGGCCGGAAGCCGGAGACGTTGGCGTCGGACACCAATTCGCTAAACTTTTCGCCGAAGCGGTCGTCGATGTCCTGGCGTTCGATGGTGACTTTGATGTGCTTCTTGCACGGGCCGACGTCCTTGATTTCCACCGACTGGTGGAGCTTGGCGGGTTCGCTCTCCTTGCCCTCCTCGTCCGTGGCCGTGGCGGCGCCTTCGGCGGGAGGGGTTTCGGCGGTCGCGGGCGGGATCCCAGATTCGTCCGGCCGTGTTTCGTCAGTCATGATCGTCCTGCCTTCCAGCCGTTCATAGGTGCGCGAGGGTGCGCTGCCCTCAGCGGAATGCGCAGTATTCTAGGCGTCGCGGTCCGTGGGAGTAGCCCCCGCACCGCGGCCTCTTGCTGGCACGATATTTGCTCCCCAACGGCTCGCGCCGGCGCCATCCGGCCGGCGGCCCCGAATGGGGAGGCGCAATATGACGCTCTCCGAGGACGAGTCCGATGAGCCGCGGGCGAACATCCTCCTTGTGGACGACCAGCCCGCTAACTTGCTGGCACTGGATTCCATGCTGGCCGGCCCCGGGCAGAACCTGGTGAAAGCCTCCGGCGGGGAGGAGGCCCTCCGCCGACTGCTCCGGGAGGACTTCGCGGTGGTCCTGATGGACGTGCAGATGCCGGGGCTGGACGGTTTCGAGACGGCCAAACTGATCCGCGGCCGGGAGCGGTCCCGGTACACGCCCATCGTGTTCCTGACCGCCTACGAGCGCCCGGATTTCCCGGCGCTGCGCGCCTATTCGCTGGGGGCGGTGGACTTTCTGCTCAAGCCGCTGAACGCGGACGTGCTGCGGGCCAAGGTGGCCGTGTTCGTCGAACTGTTCCGGAAGACCGAGGAGGTGAAGCGGCAGGGCGAGCGCCTCCGCCTGCTGGAGCGCCGCGACTTCGAGCGCCGCTTGGCCGAGCAGCGCTACGAGGAGACGCGCCGGCTCAACGAAGAGTTGGAGCGGCGCGTGGCCGAACGCACCGCCGCCCTCGAAGCCGCCAACCGCGAACTGCAGAAGGAGGCCTCGGAGCACAAGCAGACGGCGGCGGAGCTGGCGCGCTCCAACCGCGAGTTGGAACAGTTCGCTTACGTAGCGTCGCATGACCTGAAAGAGCCGCTGCGCAAGATCCGGCTATACCTGGAACTGCTGGAGCGGCAGTACCGGGGCCGGCTGGACGAGCGGGCCGACCAGTTCATCGCCAGCGCGGTGGGCGCCGCCGGTCGCCTCCAGGCGTTGGTCAACGACTGGCTGGCCTACGCCCGCGCGGGCGGCCGGAGCAAGGCCCTGGAGCCGACCGACTGTGCCGCGGTCTTGGACCAGGCCCTCCTGAACTTGGAGCCGGCGATTCGGGAAAGCGGGGCGCTGGTGACGCACGGCCCGCTGCCGGCCGTCCGGGGCGACGGCCCCCAGCTCGTGCAGTTGTTCCAGAACCTGATCGGCAACGCCCTCAAATTCCGGCGCGAGCCGACGCCGGCCGTGCATGTGGAGACGACGCGCCAGGGCGGCCTGTGGCGCTTCACCGTCCGCGACAACGGCATCGGCATTGACCGGCGGCACGCGGATCGCATCTTCGTTTTGTTCGAGCGGCTGCACGGCCGGGAGTATGCCGGCACGGGCATCGGATTGGCCGTGTGCAAGAAGATCGTCGAGCGCCACGGCGGGGAGATCGGGGTCGAATCGCAACCGCGGGAGGGCGCGACCTTCTGGTTTACCCTTCCTGCCATCGAGGGCCAGTCATGACAGGCGCCATACCCAGCGGTCGGCCGGTGGAAATCCTCCTGGTGGACGACGACCCGGAAGACGTGTTGCTGACACGGGAGGGCCTGCGGCGGAGTCCCGTGCCCGGCCATGTGAACGTCGTGTCCGACGGCGACGAGGCGCTGGCCTACCTGCGTGGGCAGGGGGACTATGCGACGGCCCTGTTGCCGGACCTTATCCTGCTTGACCTCAAGATGCCCCGCAAAGGTGGGCTGGAAGTTCTGGCGGAGATCAAGGCCGACGAGGACCTGCGGCGCATTCCCGTGATCGTCCTTACCACGTCGGACGCCCCCGAAGACATCCTGCGCGCCTACGACCTCCAGGCGAGTTCGTTCGTCACCAAGCCGTCTGACTTGGAGGAGTTCCACCGGGTCATGGATTCAATGAACGATTTCTGCCTGACGGTGGTTAAGCTCCCGCCGCGCACGGCCCGCCCGAAGGACGAACCCGTGACGCGTCCCTGAGGCGTCCTGGGCGGCAGACGCCGCATGCAAGGGCGATCCACGCACCGGTTCAAGGATACGCAAGAAGCCGGGGCCGTGTGGCAGCAGAGCAATCTGCCACACGGCCCCGGCTCACAGAGCGGGTGATGGGGCTCGAACCCACGACAGCCACGTTGGCAACGTGGCGCTCTACCACTGAGCTACACCCGCATATGAAGCGTCCAGCGCCGCTCCACCAAGATTATAAATCCGGGAGCGGCCAGTTCAAGAGGAGAGCCGTCGGAATCGGCTTGTCGCCGCACAGTGCTGGAGGAGGGACTTGAACCCTCACGGGGCTTGCGCCCCTTCGGATTTTCGTACCACTACGGCTTTCGCCGCCCTTGATGGTTTGTGGTCTGGACTTTCCCTTGGCCTTGGCGCGAACGCGGTAGGCCTCAGCCGCCAAGTCTCTACACCTTCCCCGCCGCACGGCGACAGGGCTTGGCTCGGGATTGCCGCCACCGAAGAGAACGAGCAACGAGGAATGATGCATGATGAATCAAAGATGCTCTTGGTTCATCATTCGTCATTCATCATTGACCCCTGCTTTGTGCTGCGGTTCCCCCGACTTCGACTGAATTCACGCGAGGGGTTTCCCGCCTCGGTGCTCAATTCCCCTTAAGTCCGATGCGTCTGCCGATTCCGCCACTCCAGCGTCGGGATGTACTCTAGCCGCCGCAAGCGCCGCCGGCAATGCTTTGGCGGCCGCCGAATTGAGGCCGCGTCCGAATTTTCGCGCCGCCCGTGAATCTGCAATGGTTTTTTTGCCTCGCGGCCCTTGAATCGGCCAGCGGACTGTTGCTTCGAGTCGCCCGCAGTCTATTATTTAGATACGCCGGGCCGCGGCCGACGCCGTCCTCGACCCCTGTCTCCGGGTCAACAGGTCGCCCTTGCCATTCTTCCCGACGTGGCCGTCGGTCGCGAAATCGCTCACGCCCCATGGCCGACGCCGACGCGAGCCCCGACCCAGGCGGGGAGCGATAGCCCCTTATGCCGTCGCAAAACACCACCATTCTGTTCGTGGACGACGACGACGCGAACCGTCGTTTCCTCGGCTGGATTTTCCGCAACGAGGGTTTTGAAATCCTGGAAGCGGCCAGCGGAATGGAGGCGCTGCGCATGGCGGCGGCGCGGCCTGATCTGGTTGTTCTCGACGTCAGCCTGCCCGACATCGACGGCTTCGAGGTCTGCCGGCGCATTAAAGCCGAGCCGATCACCGCATCGACGCCGGTGCTGCATGTCTCCTCGGTGTTCGTCAACAGCGGCGATCGGTCCCAGGGCCTGGAATCCGGCGCCGACGCCTATCTCGTCAAACCGGTCGAGCCGCGCGAGCTCCTGGCGACGGTCCGCGCCCTGCTCCGCATCCACGCCGCCGAAGAAGCGGCCCGGGCCGCCTCCCATCAATGGCGCGTCACCTTCGACGCCATAAGCGACCCTGTTTGTCTTGTAAATGCCGCCGGCGTTGTGCTCCGGTGCAACCAGGCCGTGTGCGATCTCTTGGGCCGACCCTT
>DATKHW010000464.1:0-12573 GCA_035546275.1 Gemmataceae bacterium | reverse complement strand
TGGGCATCGACGAGGAGCACGAAGGCATCGTCTTCCTCGAAGACGACGCCCCGGTCGGGACGCCGCTGGTCGATTTCATGGGCGACGTGGTGATGGAGCTGGAGGTGACGCCGAACCTGGCGCGGGCGCTGTCGATGATCGGCGTGGCCCGCGAGGTCGCGGCGCTGAGCGGCCAGTCGCTGAAATTGCCGCCGCACGCGGCCCCAACGACCGGGGAGCCGATCGCGGGCAAGGTTCGCGTCGTCATTGACGATCCGAAACTGTCGGCGCGCTATGCCGCCATGCTGCTGCGCGGTGTGAAGATCGGCCCCGCGCCGGGATGGATGCAGCGGCGGCTGACCTATGCAGGGATGCGGCCGATCAATAATGTCGTCGATATCACCAACTACGTCATGCTGGAATGGGGCCAGCCGCTGCACGCCTTCGATTACGACAAGCTCACAGCGCGCGCCGGCGGCAAGGCGCCGACCATCACGGTGCGGCCGGCCAGGGCCGGCGAGGTTCTTAAGACGCTCGACGGCGTGGACCGCAAGCTGACGCCGGAAATGCTGGTCATCGCGGACACGGCGGGCCCGGCGGCGCTGGCCGGCGTCATGGGCGGCGCCGATACGGAGGTGTCCGCGGCCACGAGCAACGTCCTTTTGGAATCCGCCAACTTCGATTTCCTCAACATCCGCCGGACCATCAAAGCGCTGAACCTGCCCAGCGAGGCCAGCATGCGCTTCAGCCGCGGCATCCATCCGGAAGTGGTGCGGCCGGCGGCGGAACGGGCGGCGGACCTGATGCGCCAGTTCGCCGGCGCGACGGTGTGCAAGGGCATCGTGGACGTTTATCCGGCGCCGTTGCCGCCGCAGGTCGTGGAATTGAAGATGTCGGAGGTCCGCCGCGTACTCGGCATGGAGCTGCTGGACGAGGAGGCCTCGCGCATCCTGCGGACGCTGGATTTCCAGGTCGAACAGCGGGGGCCTGGCGTGCTGCGCGTGACGGCCCCGCCGCATCGGCTCGACATCCAGGAGGGCGCCGCCGACCTGATCGAAGACCTGGCCCGGCTGCACGGCTACGATCGGCTGCCTACGACGCTGCTGGCCGACAGTCTGCCGCCGCAGACCGGCTGTCCGGGCTTGGAGTTTGAAGAGCGCGTCAAGGATTTGCTCGTCAACTGCGGCCTGCAGGAGACGATCAACTACGCCCTGACCACGCCGGAGAGCGAGTCCCGGCTTGGCCTCAAACCGGCGGAATATGTCCGCTTGCTCAATCCGATCAGCAGCGAGCGCGTGGTGATGCGGCAAAGCGTGCTGGCCAGCGTGCTGGAAGCGGCGGCGGCGAATCTGCGCCATGAAGCCGACCTGCGCCTGTTCGAGATCGGCCGCGTCTACATCCCCAAACCGGCGGCGAAATTGCCGGACGAGCCGCGACGCCTGGCAATCGTGCTGTGCGGCCGGCGGCAGCCGGATTTCTGGGGCGATTCCGATAAGGGGCCGGGCAAGGGCGAGGAGACCTCGCCCCTACTCGACTTCTTCGATCTTAAAGGCGTCGTCGAGGCGCTGGCCGCCGACCTGCATCTGCCGTCGCCGGCCTATCGCCGCTCGTCCGTGGCCTGCCTGCACCCCGGCAAGGCGGCCGAGCTGACCGTCGGCGATCATGCGATCGGCTATTTCGGAGAATTGCACCCCAAGACGGCCGAGACATTCGACATGGCCGGGCGCGCGGCGCTGGTCGGCGAATTCGACCTGGAAGCGCTGCAGGCCGTCGCGCCGGCCCGGCACGGCTATGCGCCGGTCCCGCGCTTCCCAGCGGCGCTGCGCGACGTGGCGGTGATCGTGCCGGAAGCGACGCCGGCCGACCGCGTCGAGGCGGAGATTCGCAGCGGCGGCGGCGAGTTGCTCCGCGGCATACGGCTGTTCGACCTCTACCGCGGCGAGAGCATCGGGCCCGGCGTCAAGAGCCTGGCCTACGCCCTGACGTACCAGGCCGACGACCGCACTCTGACCGACAAGGAGGTGGACCGCGCTCACAAGAAGATTCAGGACCGTCTGCGGCACGTCCTCAAGGCGAAGATCCGCGGCGAAGATTGATCGGGGATGCGTGGTGCGGCGGACAGGGAAAGATGGTTTCCGGCCCGCTGCGGTGGTAGTCTGATTGAGACGATGCACAACGGACCACGGACCCCTGAGCGGAGCATGACCGCCGACAAGCCGCCGCCGCCGACGGTGGACGAGTTCCTGAAAACCGTTCTGCGGAGCGGCCTGATGGACCGCCGCCGTCTGGACGCCGCAGTCGCGGCGGCGCCGGCCGGCCAGCGCGAAACCGCGCAGGCCCTGGCCGACTACCTGGTGCGCAGCGGCCGGCTCTCGCGCTACCAGGCCAAGAAGCTGCTGCAGGGCACGTTCGTCGGCCTCGTCATGGGGCCCTACCAGGTGCTGGCGCCGATCGGCAAGGGCGGCATGGGGCAGGTCTACCTGGCCCGCGACCATCGCGCCGGGCAGCTCATCGCTCTTAAGGTGCTGTCGCCGCGAAAGGCGGAGGGCCGGATGCTGGCCCGTTTCCGCCGGGAAATGGACATCAGCTTCAAGGTCGATCACGCCAACGTCGCCCTGACCTATGAAGCCGGCGAATACAACGGCGCCCACTACATCGCCATGGAGTACATCCCCGGCAAGAATCTCTACAAGCTCGTCCAGGCCGATGGGCCGGTTCGCACCGCCCGCGCCGCTCGTCTGTTCGCCGAGGTTGCGTCCGGTTTGCACCACGCCCATGAGCGGGGTCTCGTCCACCGCGACCTCAAGCCGTCCAACATCATGGTCACTCCGCACGACCATGCCAAGGTGCTGGACCTGGGTCTGGCGATTATGCAGGGGGAAGAAATCCGCGACCCGGCGATCGTGGGCGGCCAGGGCTACATCGTCGGCTCGATGGACTACATCGCCCCGGAGCAGACGACGGACGCGGCCAAGGTGGACCGGCGCGCCGACGTGTACGGCCTGGGCTGCTGCTTGTACTTCGCGGTTTCTGGCAAGCCGCCGTTCCCCGGCGGCACGAACGTGGACAAAATCCACTGCCACCGCACGCAGGAGCCCGTGCCGCTCTTGCACCTCAATTCCTCGCTGCCGCCGGCGTTTGTGCAGATTGTGCGCAAGATGATGGCCAAGGACCCGGCCCGACGCTATCGCACGGCCCAGGCAGTGGAGGAGGACCTGCGGGCGTGGGCGGCGGGCGAGACGGTGCAGCCCTTGGACAATCCAGACGATGCGGACTTCCTGGAGGCGGTGGCGGTGCTGCAGGCCGCCGACCCGCCGACCGATGTGACATTCACCAACCTCGGCATCGTGGACTGGAAAGAGGCGACGGCCCGCGACGAGACGGCGCCGGACTCGGCTCAGCGCCGGCAGAAACGACCGATGCGCTGGCTCGTTGGGCTGCTGGCCGGCGTCGGTGCGCTGCTTTTCCTCGAAATCGTGGCGGTGATCATCATGGCCTTGACGGCCCGGCACAAATAAGACGCCGGGGGATGGTCGTCGCGCCGGCGGCCGGTAGACTCCCGATGTCGCCCTTGACCGAACGGAGTGGACTATGAACGCCTGTTTTCTGAGTGCGGCGGTTTTGGGTCTCGCGCTGGCGGCGGCCGACGCCCCGGACGATGCGACGAAAAAAGACCTGGAAAAGATGCAAGGGGCCTGGACGATGCAAAGCGCCCGGCATGGCGGCAATGATTTGCCGGCGGACAAAATCGCCGGCATGCGGCTGGTCTTCGACGGCTCGAAGTACAAGCTCACTAAGGATGGGGACGTCGTGGATGAAGGGACGTTCACGCTCATGGCGGGCAAAAAGATTGATATACGCTCCACGAAGTATGAGACAAACAAATTTAACGGCATCTACCAATTCGACGGCGACACGTTCAAAGAGGCCGTGGCGCCCACGTCCGCGGACCGGCCGACGGAGTTGGAATCCAAGCAGGGGTCCGATGTGATGCTTATCGTGCTGCAACGCGAAAAGAAGTGACGAGAGGCGGGCGGCGAGCCGCCGGGTTTATCCCGGCGTTTTGGATAGCATAAAGTCCCAACGGCGGGGACAAGCCCCGCCGCTCGCCCTCTGATCTCAACGATCTTGCCGGGTTTATTTCTTCCCCTCCGCCGCCAGGATGCTCGGCAGCGCCTTTAGAATATCCGCAATGCGCTCGTCCGTCAGCTCAGCCGACCGGAACGCAAAGTTGGCCGTCACCTTACGGTTGACGAACAGCAGTACCGTCACATCGGCGTCGCGATTGAGCCGGTAGCTCGGCGGACCGTCCAGGTTCTCGAACACGCCGACGGGCACGCTCCGCAGAGCGTTCTTGCGTCCCCATTCGACCAGCTTGGCGTCGAGCGCATTCTGATCGTCGCTAAGGAACGTCACCCACGCCCGCAGGTCGGCCGCCTTGTCGTCGGCGACGGCCTTGTCCAGGCCGACCGCCAGCTTGCCGAGCGGCTCGGTGATGGTCCGTGCGAAGACGATCACGGCCGGATGCTCAGCCGTGTCGCAGATATAGCAGTGTGATTCGCCGCGCTCCGCGCCGACGGAGACGATGGAGGAATACGGCCCCGGTTTCTGGCCCGGCGTCAGGCCGGAGGTGCAGGGATCGGCGGCGAATACGGCGGGCAGGAAAGCGGCGAAGACGGCAAAGGACGCGACGGCGGGACGCATGGGGGGAGCCTCGGAGGCTGGGACGGCGGGGCGAGTCCCTGTCATCGTATCCGTTTGGCCCTGCCGGCGCAATCCCTTTTCTGCGTCTTTTCCCGACCAGTCGGCCGGCGCAGTCCTCCCAGCCGGCCGCAACGTTCGATTTGCCGCGCCGCAGTCGCCGATGAATAAGGCAAGTGGATTGCGTGGGCCGGCGTAAAGGCCGCCGCTCGCCCGTCCCTGTCAAGGGCGCGGTTGTAAATCCGCGCAGTCCGGCTATAGTGCGGACGGTCCCGGCAGGACGCCAGGATCCACACCCGATCGCGCGCAGGGAGGCGACGATGTCTCTGCAAGTCCATCTGCCCGAGCCGTCGGCCCGGCGGGACGGGCGGCTCGACTACGCCCGCCGTGTGCTGCGCGCCGAGGCGGCCGGTCTGGAGCTGGTCGCTCGCCGCCTCGACGAATCCTTCCTGCAAGCCGTCGATCTCCTCCTCCGCGTCACCGGCGAAGGGGCAGGCCGCATCGCCGTCACCGGCACCGGCAAATCCGCCGACGTGGGTCTCAAAATCGCCGGCACGCTGAATTCCACTGGCGCCCGCGCTTACTTCCTCGACGCCGTCAAGGCCGTCCACGGCGACCTCGGCATGGTCCATCCCGACGACGCCGTGCTGGTGCTTTCCCACAGCGGCGAGAGCGAGGAGATCGTCCGTCTGCTCGGTCCCTTGCGGCCGTTGGCACGGGCGCTCATCGCCTTGACCGGAAACGGCGCCAGCACGCTGGCGCGCAAGGCCGACGTGGCGATCGTCTACGGTCCCCTGGAGGAAGTCTGTCCGCTCGGCCTGGCCCCCAGCGCCAGCACCACGGCCATGATCGCGCTGGGCGACGCGCTGGCGTTTGTGCTGAGCCAGGAGCGGGACTTCACGCACGAGGATTTCGCGCGCTTTCACCCGGCCGGCAGCCTCGGCCGCAAGCTGCTCAAGGTCGAAGCGGCCATGCGCCAGGGAAGCGAATTGCGCCTGGCGCCAGCGACCGACACGGTGCGCAGCGTTTTCGCCCAGGCGCGTCACCGAGGACGGCGCACGGGCGCCGTCATGCTGATCGACGGGGACGGCCGGCTGCGCGGCCTCTTCACCGACAGCGATTTGGCCCGATTGATCGAGTCCCGCCGGGACGAGGCTCTGGATCGGCCCATCGCCGAGGTAATGACGCGGGACCCGCTGACGGCCCCCCTGGGCTCGCGCGTCCAGGAGGCGGTGGAAGTGCTGCGGCGGCACAAGATCAGCGAGCTGCCCGTCGTGGATGCGGCCGGCCGGCCGGTCGGCTTGCTGGATGTGACGGACCTGATTGGGGCGTTTCCAGCGGAAGAGGCGGCGGCTGCATGAGCAAGTATGAATACGAAGTCATAAGGACTAAACATCGAAATGGCTTTTCGTACTTGGTCGTTCATACGTGGTGCTTATTCCCGGAGGGCGAGGCCATGCAGACCGTCACGCTCGCGGAGCGCTGCCGCGCCGTTCGGTTGCTCGTCCTGGACGTGGACGGCGTGCTGACCGACGGCGGCATCGTCTATGGGACCGGCGGCCTGGAGGTGAAGCGCTTCCACGTCCGCGACGGGGCGGGGATCAAGCTGTGGCGGCTGGCGGGGCGGCGTTCCGCGCTCATCACCGGCCGGACGTCGCCGGTCGTCGATGCGCGGGCGGCCGAGCAAGGGATCGACTTCGTCTTTCAGGGAGCGCTGGAGAAGCTGCCGGCCTATCAGCGGCTGCTGCACGAAGCGGCGATAGAGCCTTCGGCGGTCTGCTATGTCGGCGATGATGAGCCTGATCTGCCGCTCCTGCGCAATTGCGGCCTGGCCGTGGCGGTCGCCGACGGCTGCCGCGAGGCGCGGGCCGCCGCCCACTACGTCACCCGCACGCCGGGCGGCTGCGGCGCGGTGCGCGAAACGATCGAGCTGATTCTGCGCTGCCAGGGCGAATGGGGCCGGCTGATCGAGCGCTCGCGGAACGGGGCGAGCGGCGCGGCGTAAGGGACCAGGGACCAAACCATGTGGACACCCAAGCGGATCGTGCTGCTGGCGCTGGGCTTTTTCGTTTTCTTCTCCGGCTACATGCTTTACAGCAGTGCGCTCGGCGGCATCGACGGTCTGCCGCCCTTGCCCCACGCCGATCTGCCGCCCGACCATCCAGGCGTCGGCGGACCGATGCCGCCGTCGCACGGGCTCAAGCTGGACGACAAGCTGCGCCAGGCCTTTGGACAGGATTGCCGCGAGCTGAACTGGCCGCTGAAATTGGAGCTGAATTCCAAGAACATGGTGGTCGCCGCCCGCGAGTTCCACATCGAGGAAAGCGACGGCCGGCTTTACCTGGACCGAGTCAGCGTCGCGCTGTTCAAGGAACCCCGCGACGGCCGCGAGGTTGAGATCAATACGCTGCGCGCCCGGGAGGCTTACCTGACCTTCGATCAGAAGCTCGGCCGCAACGACAAGGAATTCGGGGGCCGGCGCATCGTCGCCGCCGAGCTGATCGGCGACCCCAACGTGCCGGGCGACGGCATCGAAATTGTGAACAATCACTGTACGCGCGAACGCAACGACGATTTGCACCTGAACGTTGCCAAAGGACCGCTCTACTATGACGAGGCGAAAAGCCTCATTTGGACGGACGACGACGTGCGTGTCGAGGACGACCAGAACCAGCCGCCCACCGTCGTGCTGGGCCGGGGCATGGAAGTGCATCTCAGCGCTCCCGAGGTCCAGCCGCCCGCCAAGCCGGCTGGCCGGGTCAAACCGCGGACAGGCGGCTTCAGCGGCGTGGACCGCATCGTCATCAAGTCCAACGTGGACATGAACCTGTATGTCGCCGGCGGCTTCCTCTCCAACGGGGCAGAGGCGAAGCCGAAGGCCGCAGCGCCGCCCGCCTCGCCGACGAAGGCCCACGTCAGCATCCGCACGGACGGCCGGTTCGAGTACGAATTCCGCAAGGACGGCGACGTGGCCCGGTTCGACGCGCCCGCCGTCGGCGCTGGGCCGCAGGGCGGAAATCCGTTCGTCACCGTGATCCGTCATACGGACCCACCGGACCCCAAGACGGCCGCTACGGCGCTCGATGCGAGCACGACCGCGCTGCTCGGTTCGCCGTCGGGACAAGGGTCTCTCCTGGTTGCGCCCGCGCTGGTCGGCGCCAGCGCCGCACAGGTCCAGCAGGACACGCTCATCTGTCGGCGGCTGGAGTTGCAGATTTCTCGCAAGGAAAGCGCCCCCGGCGGCCACAATGACGGGACAGACCGCACCATGACCATCGACCGCGCTCACGCCAGCGTTCAGAACGGCGCCGACGTCGTGGTGAAATCGGACGAGCAGAAGCTGACCGCCTCGTGCTATGACTTGCAATACGACGCCCGAAGCAAGCTCACGGTTCTGAAAGCCGACCCCAACAAGCCTGACGCCCGAGTGGACGCCGACCAGGACGACAACATCATCCACGCCCGCGAAATCCAGCTTCTGGAAATGCCGCCCGGACCCGACGGCCGGCCCAGTCGGCAGGCGACGGCCCTCGGCCCCGGTCAAATCGACCTTTTCGATAAAAAGACGAAAAAATATCCCGTCCATGCCGCCTGGCAGGACAAGCTCATCTCCTCCAAGGACGGCGGCGACGACCTCATCGTCCTCACCGGGGCGGCGACGTTCATCGACGACGAGCAGGGCCAGAGCATGAAGGCCGACACGCTGAAAGTATGGCTGATCTCGGCTGAGGGCGGGCCGACAGCGGCGCCCGCGCGGACCGACGCTCCGACGACCCGCCGACCCAGGCGTTTGGAAGCGAGCGGCAATGTCTCCGTCGCGTCCAGCCAGCTGAACATTCCGGCCGCCGGCTTCCTCGACGTGAAATTCACCGACGTACCGAACGACGCCCTCCCCGACGCGCCGCCTCCGGCCAAACCCGCCGCCTTCACGCCCGCGCAGCCCGCGCCGGTCGCGGGCCCCGCGGCCCCTGAAGCTCCCAAGCCGACTGGGCCGGATGCAGCGGCCGCGACCGACGCCGATCTTCCCCGACCTCTGAGTTTGTCCGCGCGCTCCGTGTATGCCGAGGTCTTGCGCAGCGATCAGAAGAGCCAGCTGAAAGAGCTGCGGGCGGACGGATTCGTGAAGGTGCATCAGGACCCGGCCAAGGGCGCGGAGCACGGCGTGGACGTCGAAGGCGAGCAGCTGCTGCTCACCTACCATCCGGAGGGCAATTTCCTGTCCGTCATGAGCGACGTCGGCGACGGCGACCGAAATCGGGACCGCGACCTCGCCAAGCTGCGCATGGAAGGGATGTACATCATTGGGCCGGAAGTAAACATCGACCAGGCGAGCAACCAGGTGTGGGTCACCGGCGCCGGCGCGCTGATGATGGAAAGCAAAAGCGACCTGCAGGGCAAGCCGCTGGACAAGGCCGTGCCGATGACGATCTACTGGAAACACGACATGTTCTTCAACGGCCGCATCGCCGTGTTCACCGACAGTGTTCAGGCCGAACAGGACGAGGCCCACCTTGCCTGCCAGGTGCTGCAGGCGACTTTTGACCGTTCCATATCTCTCAAAGAGGAAAAGGGAAACAAGAACGAGCCGCAGCCGCGCATCAAGAAGCTGGTCTGCGACAAGGACGTGCGCGTGGACGATCGAACCCTGGAGGGCGAGCGCGTGGTCCGTCAGCAGCAGATGATCGCGCCGCTGATCGCCATGACCACGATCGAGCCGGACGACCCGACCGCCAAGCCGGACGCGCCCAGCGAGGGCAATGAAATCAACGCGGAGGGGCCGGGCGTCGTGCGGTTGTACCAGCAGGGCGGCCAGGACCCGCTCGCCACGCCCCCCGGCCCGAGCGCCAAAACGACGGCGGCCAAGCCGGCGGCGGACAAGCCTGCTCCCGCCGGCAAAAGCGACGACCAAATGAAGATCACGTATATCAGCTACGGCACGGAGATCGACCACGGCCGCATGTACGCCAACACCAAAACGAACCGGGCCACGTTCCTGCAGAACGTCCGCGTGCTGAACATGCCGTGCAGCGACCCGAACATGGACATCGACCTCGACGCCGTCCTTAATCGGATGCCGGAGGGGGCGCTGTACTTGAAGTGCGACCGGATGGACGTGTTCGACCGCGGCGACAAGAAGAAGTCGCAGCAGGAGATGTACGCCAAGGGCCACGTGCGGGTTCAATCCAAGGATTTCTGGGGCTATTCCGACACGATGACCTACAACGAGGCCAAGGACCAGATCATCTTCGAGGGCGGCGAAAACGGTCTGGCGACGCTGTACAAGCAGAAGCAGCGCGGCGGCGAGACCCAGAAGATCGAGGGCAAAACGATCATTTACATCCGCAGCACGGGGATGTTCAAGATCGAGGGCGGCGAATGGATTAGTGCGAATTGATCCGTTTTCGAGCCCGCAGCGCAAGCAAGGGCATGGACGAAATCCCTTGCTTGCGCTGCGGGCTGGCGACGCAAGCGTCATTTCAATACGGCCAGAACAGCCCCGCCACCGTCAGCAGCACCACGGCGGCGGCGGTCAGTCGCAACAGCGTGGTGTAATAGCCCCGGGTCAGTTCTTCCAGCTTGATGTAGCCGAAGATCACGAGGAACAGCGCGACGAACGACCCCAGAATGCGGGCGATCAGCAAGTGGCGCTTCGTGACCTCCGGTTCTTGGTCCTTTTTCCGCGCCTCATCCACCTTTTCCTGCATTTTGCGCAGATTCGGATCGCTCACGTCCACATGAGCGACCGCCTCGTAGCCCCTTCCAAGCACGTCATCGTGGAAGTCCCGGGGAGTCGCCGCATCGACGCGGATGACGCCGATGTCCTTGAGGTAGCCGATCTGGAGATAACCGGCCTCCGGCGCCGCATGCAGCTCGGGGAACCGCTGGTCGAGGAAGCGCGCGACCGAATCGCGGGCCTTTTCCACGGCCGACTGCTGCGCCGCCTCCGCCGTCCCGCCGAAGCCATGCTCGGGGACCTCCCAAACGCGGTCGGACGGCTGCACCGGCATTGTCTGGACCGGCTGCGGCGGTATCGGGAGCACCGGCGCGGCAGGAGGCGGAGCGGGCGCGGCGGCTTGCTGGCCGGGTGCGGCAGGCGGCCGCGGACCGCTGGCTGCCAATCGGGTCAACCAGATGAGCGCCACAACCAGCGCCACGATGATGAGGCAGCGACGCATGACCTTCCTCCTCTCCGCGCTCAGGTGTAACGCAAGCGCATCCGCCGGGCCGGCGGCGGGGGCGGCGGTTCCCACGGGCTGACCAGCTGTACGACCGCGGCCGATATCATCAGCACGCCGGCGCCGTACCACATCTGGAACCCGCCTACCAGCAGCAGCACCAGGCCCCAGAATGCCGCCGCCAGCACCGGGAAGAAACTGAACCGCTGGAACCGGCGACGGTCCGCCATGCGCCACCAGCGCAGCGCGAAGAATGCCAGGCCGAAATAACTGATGTAGCTCGCCTCGTTGATTACGCCGGTCGGTGCGATCGACGAAACCACGGACGTAGGGGCGTCGGGGGCCAGTTTGAGCGGGGCCGCCTGGCCGGGCGACCAGCCGTCCAGCCACAGGGCGCCAAAACCAATCAGTCCGCCGACGAGCATCAGCACAAAGCGCCGCGTCCACGACTCGCCGCGCCGATCCGCCCAGAACTTGGACGGGATCAGCACCGCCCAGCTGACGGCCACGATCAGGAAAAAGACCGTGCCGAGAGAATTCAGGTCCGCTTTGTAGTCCAGAGCCTTCCACAGCACCGTCGCCACCGCGGCGAACAGGACGGTCAGCGGCAGCGCCCGCATCAACTCGCCGATCTTGTCCCGCATGGTGAACGCCGGCAGCACGGTCAGGATAGGCTCCGGCGCTCCCGACGGCAGCGACCGCACCGGGATCGTCGGCCGCGGATCGGGGATCGGCGGCGGCGGAACGGGTCGGCGGACGACGGGCGGGACCGGCAGCGGCGGCGGTGTGGCGCGGGCCACGGCCTCGACCGCACGGGCCATTTCCGCCATGCTGCCATAGCGCTGCGACGGGTTCTTGGCCAGCGCCTTGGCGACGATGCCCAGGTACTCGGCCGGCACCTTCCCCAGGTCGGGCGGCGTCGTCAGATGCTTCATCAGAATTTCGCTGGGCGTCTCGCCGTCGAACGGCACGTGCCCGGTCAGCATCTCATAGAAGACGACGCCGGCTGCATAGACGTCGATCTGCTTGTTGTACTTGCCGCTGCCGATCTCCGGCGCCATGTAATGCACGGTGCCGATGCTGTGCGTGTTGGCTGTGCCCTGGCTGTTGGTCAGCGACTTGCTCAATCCGTAATCGCCGACTTTGACCTGGCCGTTTTCGATGAAGACGTTGGCCGGCTTCAGGTCGCGGTGAACGATGCCGTGGTCGTGGAGATAGCCGACCGCGCGGGCCAGGCCGAGGAACCATTCCCGGGCCAGCTCGCGCGGCAATCCCTGGGGATGGCGCTGCAGCACTACGTTGAGCGCCTCGCCGGCCACGTATTCCATGACGACCCAGTTGTCGCCCTGGCTGTCGGTGCGCAGGTCGTAAATCGCGACGAGGTTGGGGTGTTTGAGGTTCATGCACTGGGCCACGCCGCGCAGCTCGATGTGGTTCTCGCCGCGCAGCAGCTTCAGCGCCACTTCCTTGCCGCCGTCGCTGACGGCGAAATAAACCTCGCCGAAGCCGCCGCGCCCCACGCCGCGCTTGATCGTGAAGCCGTCCAGGGGCCGCTGACCGGAACTGTAGGTGAATCGCATAAGTCACCCCCTTTGAGGGGTCAGGGGTCAGGGGTCAGCGGTCAGCAGTGGGCCATGAACCTTTTCTAACAGGTTATTCGCTCGCGCCGCCGCGGCCTTTTACTGACTCCTGATTCCTGATTCCTGATTCCTGACTC
>DATKHW010000463.1:0-2441 GCA_035546275.1 Gemmataceae bacterium | reverse complement strand
GCGCTGCGCCGCGGGCAGTCCGATTTGCTGAGTCAAGCGGCCGGCTTTCTCCGTTGTCTGTCGCCGATCCCCGCCGTCATGGAAATCCTGGGACAAAGCGACGTCGGCGCTTTCGGCATGGCCTCCGAGGGCGGCGTCGTTTGGCGCTTTCTGGTCATGGCCCTGGTCGTCAGCGCAGCCTGCGCCGCCGCGACCATCGTGCGCCTCAACCAATCCATGCTCGACCGGGCGCGGTCGGCCGGCGTCATGACGCAGGATCGATCGGTGGGGCAGCAGATCGCGCGCCGCCTGATTTACCTCGTGGATCCGCAACGGCGCTCGGGCGGCATGAGCCTCTGGGTCAACCCGGTCATGGCGAAGGAGTTTCGCTCGCGCCGCTTCGGCCGATCGCACTGGACGCTGCGGTTGATCGCTGTGAGCGCCATTTTGTCGCTGGCTATAAGCGTTATCGCCGCCACGGGCGCCCTCGGCTGGGGCGTTGAGGTCATCGGCGGCGGATTGGTGCTGCTGCAGGTTTCCCTGTTGATCGTCTTCGCCCCAAGCCTCGCGGCCGGATTGGTCAGCTCCGAGCGCGAAAAAGGAACATGGCGTCTGCTGCGAATGACGCCGTTGTCGTCCGGCGTGGTCCTGCGCGGCAAGTTGATGAGCGTCGCCTGGCCATTGCTGCTTCTTCTGTGCGCGGCGCTGCCGGGGTATGCCGTGATGATGACCATCAAGCCGCTCATGCTGGCCGGTGGTTTCGGCTCCTTGTCCGAATTGCCGGGCCAGCTGGGGCAAATCGCCAAGACGGCCGTCCTCGACCCACAAATCCAGCGCGTGGCGATCAGCCTGGCGCTGACGGCGGTGCTGCTGGTACTCATCAGCGCCGCGGCCAGCACGCTGTTTCGCTCCACCGCCGCGGCCATGACCGCTTCCTATATCGTGATCCTGGCGATCTGCGCCGCCCCGCTGCTGGTGTGGATGGGCGCCGGCGCGCCGTTCGGCCGAGAAACCGTCGCCGCCGCTCTTGTCATTGACCCGGCGGCCGCCGCCCTAAAAGCCGCCGAGATGCCAGGGTTCACGGAGTACGAATTGCTGCCGGCCAACTGGTGGATCGTCGGCGTCGCCTGCGTCGCGTTGCTCGCCTTTTTGTGGCTGCGGACGGGGCGGCTGTTTCGGGCGGATGAAGGGTGATTTCCATGCCGCGCTTTCGCCGGCCATTTTCGGCCGTTTGGCTGTGTACTTGCCTCCTCGCCGTTCTTGCTCCTCGTATTCCGCTCTGTTATGGGGCATTCGACCCGGTCATCGACTCGCCGATGTACGACGCTCCTCGGCTTCCCGCGCCGGGCGTGGAGTTCACGTTGCCGGAGGAGACGATAGTTTTGTGGCTGAAGGCGCTCAAGCGGCCGGAAGCAGACATGCGGCGGTTGGCCGCCGACGCCGTGGTCCTGGCCCAGCGGCGCGGCGAACCGGGAGTGCTGGGACGCGGCGCCGCCGTTCTGGGATTGCCGACCGCCCCTCTTGGACCGGGGCCGCTTCTGGCTGCCTTCGCTGTGGTCCCCGTGAATCCCCGAATGCCGGACCTGGATCGGTTCATTGAGTCGCTTTCGCAGACGCTGGACCAACCCGACCAGCACCCCGCCGTCCGGCTGGCGGCGGCGCGAGCGCTCATCGCCCTGAACGTGCAAAGCTCCGCTCCGTCCTTGTTTCAGCACAGCCAATCGGACGGGGAGGACATGCGAGAAGTCGTGGAGCCGGCGCTGGCGCGATGGAACTATCGGCCGGCGCGCACGGTTTGGATGGCACGGCTGCGGGACGCCGCGACGCCGCAGCGCAGCCTCGTCCTGGCGATCCAGGGTTTGAAAGCCGTCGGCGAACCGCTGGCGGGCGACCCGCTGCAAGAAATCGCCTTGTCGGCTTCCCGGGCGGCGCCGATCCGCTTGGAGGCCGCCCGAGCCCTGGGTACGCTGCGCACGGACGGCCTGGAACACGACGCGGACTCGTTGGCCGCCGACGCCATGCCGTCCGGGCTCCTCGGCCGGTTGCTTGCGGTCGCTCTGCTCCGGCGCCATCGGAGCGAAAACGCTGTCCAACTGCTGCAACGGCTGGCCGCGGATGCGGAGCCGACCGTCGCCGCTCCAGCCGTCGCACGGCTCCTCGAAATCGATCCCGATCTCGTGACGCCGACCGTGGGCCGACTGCTCGCCAGTCCCGACGCCAACCTCCGGTCCGAAGCGGTGGACGCGCTCTACAGCCGGCCGACGCTGGATGGCCTCGATCTGCTGGCCGCTCGCCTTGAAGACGACGATCCGGCCGTCCGCGTCCAGGCGCGTGCAGCGCTCTTGCGGTTGGCGGATAACCCGGAGTTTAGGGATCGTGTTATCGCCGATGCGAGCCGCGTACTGGAAGAGACAAAGGACCACTGGCGCGGTCTCGAACAGGCGACGATCCTGCTGACGCAG